>NZ_JABDWC010000019.1:0-135067 GCF_019685155.1 Rhizobium sp. NZLR1b | reverse complement strand
GCATCGGCCTCAACGTGCTGCAGGGCCTGCGGCTTGCCGGTGCCGACATGATCATCGGCGTCGACATCAACAATGACCGCAAGGAATGGGGCGAGAAGTTCGGCATGACGCATTTCGTCAATCCGAAAGAGGTCGGCGACGACATCGTGCCCTATCTGGTCAACCTGACGAAGCGCAATGGCGACCTGATCGGCGGCGCCGACTATACGTTCGACTGCACCGGCAACACCAAGGTGATGCGCCAGGCGCTCGAAGCCAGCCATCGCGGCTGGGGCAAATCGATCATCATCGGCGTTGCCGGCGCCGGCCAGGAGATCTCTACCCGCCCGTTCCAGCTGGTCACCGGCCGCAACTGGATGGGCACCGCCTTCGGCGGCGCGCGCGGGCGCACCGACGTGCCGAAGATCGTCGACTGGTACATGCAGGGCAAGATCCAGATCGACCCGATGATCACCCACACGATGCCGCTCGACGACATCAACAAAGGCTTCGAACTGATGCATTCCGGCAAGAGCATCCGCGGCGTGGTGGTTTACTGATGGCTTCGACGACCTGCATGGCCGACATCAAGACCTTCGATGAGCTCCTCGCGCGGGAGCTCTACGACCTCTTGAAAATGCGCGTCGATGTCTTCGTCGTCGAGCAGAACTGTGCCTATCCGGAACTCGACGGCAAGGATATCGATGCCTTGCATCTAAGGCTGATGGAGAGCGGCGAACTCCTGGCTTCGGCGCGGATTCTGACACCGCACGAGCCGCATGATCCGTCAAAAATCGGCCGCGTCGTCGTCTCGCCCACCCATCGCGGCAAGCGCCTCGGCGATGCATTGATGCGCGAAGCGATCTCCGCTTGCGAGCGGCTTTATCCGGCACACCACATTGCCTTGTCGGCGCAGGCCCATTTGCGCCGCTTCTACGAATCCTTCGGCTTCATCGTGGCATCGGAGGAATATCTGGAAGACGGCATTCCCCATATCGATATGGTCCGCCAGCTGGCCATCCAGCCGGCAAGGATATTGTCATGATTTATGTCGATGCCGATGCCTGCCCGGTGAAGCCGGAAGTGCTGAAGGTCGCCGAACGCCACGGCCTCGAAGTCACCTTCGTCGCCAATTCCGGCCTACGCCCATCGCGCGATCCGATGATCCACAACGTCATCGTCTCCAACGCCTTCGACGCTGCCGACAACTGGATTGCCGAGCGCGCCGGCCCCGGTGATGTCGTCGTCACCGCCGATGTACCGCTCGCCGTGCGCTGTGTCGCCACCGGCGCCTTCGTCAGCGGCCCGACCGGGCGCGTCTTCGACGAGACCAATATCGGCATGGCGAGCGCCATGCGCGATCTCAGCGCGCATCTGCGTGAAACCGGTGAAAGCAAGGGCTACAACGCCGCCTTCAGCCCGAAGGACCGCTCGCGCTTCCTCGAAACCTTCGACCGCCTCTGCCGCCGCGCCAAGAGTTTTTCCGCGGAGGCTGGTGGGCAGCCCTGATCCCGACCGGCATGAAACGGGTGGCATAGCGGCCATGCGGATTCCTACCTTGAACGGAGCCGTTCCCTTACGCATATAGGGGTTATCGCAGACGACTGCGGCATCCTGAGGATGCAACCGTCGCGGGGACGGCCTCGCTCTTGAACAAGGAGAGTCGTATGGCCTGGTTTCTGCTTTTTCTCGCCGGTCTTTTCGAATGTGGCTGGGCGATCGGCCTTAAATATACCGATGGTTTCACACGGCCGCTGCCGACGGCGCTGACCGTCATATCCATGGTGGTCAGCATCGTGCTGCTCGGCCTGGCGGTGAAGCACCTGCCGATCGGCACCGCTTATGCGGTCTGGACCGGCATCGGCACGGTCGGCACCGTGCTCCTCGGCATCTGGCTGCTTGGCGATGAGGCAAGTGTCTCCCGTCTTGCCTGCATCGTGCTGATCGTCGGCGGCATCGCCGGTCTCAAGCTCACCGCTTGATCACCAAAACGCTGCGGGGCATCGTAACGCCCCGCAATCTATGTCGGCTCAGGCTGCCTTGCGGTTATCGACGGAAAATGCGCCGGGACCGGAGAAGAACATGTAGAGGAAGACGAAGCAGAACAGGATCGCGGCGTCGCCCTGATTGACGGCTGGGAAGAAGCTGTTCGGAGCATGCGCCATGAAATAGGCGACCGCCATTTCGCCGGCGAGCAGTAAGGCGACGGGACGCGTCAGCAGGCCGACGAGAATGAGGATGCCGCCGACAAGCTCAAGAAAGGCGGCGAAAAGCATCAGCGGCGGCAGCGAGCCCGACATCTGCGAGGCCGGGAAGCCGAAAAGCTTCATCGTGCCATGTTCGATGAACAGCAGTGCGGTGATGATCCTGAGAGCGGCCAGCCCATAGGGGCGGTAGGCAGAAAGACGCTCGAAAGTTGACATAAAATCTCTCCATTAAAAGAATACCGCCGAGCGTTAGCCTGTCGTCGGCAAGGATTGAACACACGGATCGCTGACAACCGTTCACATTTTCGACAGCAGCTAAACACCTGACCGGACGAATATATTCATCGGCCAAATCTCAAAGCGGGATGTTGTCGTGTTTCTTCCAGGGATTGGTGAGATCCTTGTTGCGCAGCATCTTCAGGCCGCGCGCCAGCCGCCGCCGGGTCGAATGCGGCATGATTACCTCGTCGACATAGCCGCGCTCGGCGGCGACGAAGGGTGAAAGGAACCGGTCCTCGTACATTTTCGTGTGGGCGGCGATCTTCTCGGGATCGGCGATATCCTTCCGGAAGATGATCTCGACCGCGCCCTTGGCACCCATCACCGCGATCTGCGCTGTTGGCCAGGCGTAGTTGAGATCTCCGCGCAGATGCTTCGACGCCATCACGTCATAGGCGCCGCCGAAGGCTTTGCGGGTGATGACCGTCAGCTTCGGCACCGTCGCCTCCGCATAGGCGAATAGCAGCTTGGCGCCGTGCTTGATGAGGCCGCCATACTCCTGCGCCGTCCCCGGCAGGAAACCCGGCACGTCGACGAAGGTGACGATCGGAATGTTGAAGCAGTCGCAGAAGCGAACGAAGCGCGCCGCCTTGCGCGACGCGTCGCTGTCGAGCACGCCGGCCAGCACCATCGGCTGGTTGGCGACAAAACCGACGGTGGAGCCTTCGACGCGGCCGAAGCCACAGACGATATTCCCGGCGAATTTCGCCTGGATCTCGAAGAAATCCCCCTCGTCCGCCACCTTCCGGATCAGTTCCTTGATGTCATAGGGCTTGTTGGCGCTGGCCGGCACCAGCGTATCGAGCGACATATCGACCTCTGTCACCGACTGGTAACATTCGATTTCAGGCAGTGGCGCGGTGTTCGAAAGCGGCAGGAAATCGATCAGCCGGCGCACCTGCAGCAGCGTTTCGACATCATTCTCATAGGCGCCATCGGCAATCGAAGAGCGCACAGTGTGGACCACGGCGCCGCCGAGTTGTTCCGCCGTCACCGTCTCGTTGGTGACGGTTTTCACCACATCGGGGCCGGTGACGAACATGTAGGAGGTATCACGCACCATGAAGATGAAATCGGTCATCGCCGGCGAATAGACGTCGCCACCGGCACAGGGACCCATGATGACGGAGATCTGCGGGATGACGCCGGAAGCGAGCACATTGCGCTGGAACACTTCGGCGTAACCGCCAAGTGCGGCCACGCCCTCCTGGATGCGGGCGCCGCCGGCATCATAGATGCCGACGATCGGCGCGCGGTTCTTCAGCGCCATGTCCTGCACCTTCATGATCTTCTCGGCATGCGCTTCCGAAAGCGAGCCGCCGAAGACGGTGAAGTCCTTGGCGAAGACGAACACCGTGCGGCCATTGACCGTGCCCCAGCCGGTGACGACCCCGTCGCCGGCAACACGGCTCTTGTCCATGCCGAAATCGGTGGAGCGATGTTCGACGAACATGTCGAATTCCTCGAAGGAGCCTTCATCGAGGAAGAGGTCGATACGCTCGCGCGCCGTCAACTTGCCACGCTTGTGCTGGGCGAGGATGCGCGTCTCACCGCCGCCGAGGCGGGCGACGCCGCGGCGCCGTTCCAGTTCTTCGAGAATTTCCTTCATGCGATCTCCCTCGCCGCTTGTGCTAGTGGCTTCGCCCGCTGAGTGAGAAAACCGAGCGTATCCTGGCTGCGACGTCCTCGGCCAAGATCTCGTCGGCAAGCTTGGGGTCGGCGGCGATGCTGGTCACGTCGAAGGCGCTGACCGCGATGACCGAGCCGTCCTCGACGGAAGCTGCGTCGATGCTGATCTTGGCGACGTTGCGGTCCTTCTGGAAGCCGAGGCCCTTCTCGATCGACACGACGCGGATCGTCAGCACCACCCGCGGCAGCACGGTGTCACGCACCGTGGCGTTGATCGCGGCATTGACGCGGTCGTTGATGCCGCCAAGCAGCTCGGCCGGCATGTTCGGCCCGGAGACAACGACGGCGCTGCGCACATCATAGACCGGTGCCTCCGGCTTTTTCGCCGAGAGGCTGCCGCAGGCTGCAAGCGCGACACAGACGAGTGCGGCCCGGCAAAAACACGACCTCAGCCAATTCATCGCAAAATCCCGCACGACCCCGTTGGAGTCGCAGATTTCGTCATAATGGCGGGGAAGGCAATATGTTTCAGGCGCTTAGGGCGAAAAAAACATCCGTCGCCGCCTTGAAGTCGGCAAAGCGCTTGGCCCGCCGCTCCTCGGCTTCTTCGTCGCTGCCCCAATGCTCGATCGTCCAGTCCTCGTCGAGATGGGCAAGCGACCAGGCTTCCTCCATCGTCACCCGGCCACAGGCGAAGGCGAGAGCCAGGATCGCCGAACCGGTGAGCGTGGTGACTGTGTGCAGTGCTGCGAGCGCGATCGGGTTGTCATATCTGGCGAGCGTGACGGCGAAGGCGGCGGTCGCCTCGCGCGGCTGCTCACGCGGCATCACGCCTTCGACGAGGATGAAACGGGCGCCGAGATCGTTTGCAGCCCAGTCGACCATCGGGTCCCAGCGCTCGGCCTGGCGTTCGACCAGCAGTTCCGGCCCATCGGCGCGATAGCAGATAAGGTCGCTCGAGGAAAAGCGCAGGATATCTTCAAGGATCGCCTGCGTGTTGCCGGTAATGCCGTCGAGCGCGGTGTTGACGAGCCGCGTCATGGGCATCGTCATGGGATCGATCTCTTCGCCCTGCGCCTGCCATTCGGCGGCGACAAGCTGCGCCAGCGCCTCGGTCGGAACCGCAAGAACCAGCCGTGCCGGCGTGCGCACCATCTTGCCGTCGAGCGTGATCGCAAAACCGCCCTCGTATTCGGCAACCGAGACGTCGGTATAGAAACGCTTCGGCAGCGGCTTCTTCATCTGGATCTGCGCCCGGCGGATCGGATCGGGATGGCTCAGGCCTTCGGAAAGATCGTTCAGCAGATCGCGCATAGGCTTACCTCAGGAAAAATGGCTTAGTATCTCGTTTGGATGATAGGCGATCGCATCGGCGCCGTTGGCGATCAGCTCATCCACGCTGGCATAGCCCCAGGCAACGCCGATCGCCTTGGCGCCGGCAGCCTTTGCCATCTGCATATCGAAAATGGCATCGCCGATGACAATGGCATCAGCGGCATTCATGCCGGTTTCGTCACAGCATTCCGTCACCATGGCCGGATGCGGCTTGGAAGGGCAATCGTCGGCGGTGCGCGCAACGGTGAAATATCGGTCGAAGCCGTGCGTCTCCATCACCAGGTTCAGCCCGCGCCTGGATTTCCCTGTCACTGCGCCGATCAGCAGATCCTCGCGCCCGGTGATCGCGTCGATCATCTCGCGGATGCCGGGAAACAGCGGCTCCCTGTAGTCGAGATCCTGGCGCACCACCGAAAACAGCGATTTGTAATGCGCCGTCATCTCGATATCGTCCTGCTCGACATGCGGCCTGCCCTGCATGCGGGCAATCGCGATATCCAGCGACAGGCCGATAATCGCCTTGGTGTCCTCAAATCGCGGTTCCGGCTTGCCGAATTTCTCGAAGGTCCGACGCATGGTTTCATGGATCAGGCCGGCGCTGTCGACCAGCGTGCCGTCGCAATCGAAAAGGGCGAGTTTCATTCGCTGTCCCTTTCAGCACCGGCAAGGTCGAGACCGAGCAGGTTCCATGTCTGCACCATATGCGACGGCAGTGGCGCGCTGACGCGCAGGCGGCCGCCGGAGGGGTGCGGGATGTCGATGCGGCGCGCATGCAGATGCAGCTTCTTCTGCACGCCGCCCGGAAAATCCCAATTCGGATCATCGTCGAAATATTTCGGATCGCCGATGATCGGATGGCCGATATGCAGGGCATGAACGCGCAATTGGTGGGTTCGGCCGGTATAGGGCTCCATCTCCAGCCATGCGAGGTTCTGCGCCGCCGTCTCCAGCACGCGGTAGAAGGAAATCGCATGGTCGGCACCGTCCTCGCCGTGTCTGGCGATGCGCATCCGGTCGCCATCGGCGGTCGGCTCCTTGACGAGCCAGGTCGAGATCTTGTCTTCGTGCTTGCGCGGAACGCCCTTGACCAGCGCCCAATAGGTCTTCTTGGTATCACGCTCGCGGAAGGCGGCCGTCAGCTTCTGTGCGGCGCCGCGGGTGCGGGCGATGACGAGAACCCCTGACGTATCGCGGTCGAGGCGGTGGACGAGCCGCGGCTTCTCGCCCTTCGGGCTGGTCCAGGCTTCGAGCATCTGGTCGATATGCCGGGCTACACCGGAGCCGCCCTGCACCGCAATACCGGGCGGCTTGTTGAGCACGATCACCTTATCGTCCTCATGCAGCACCATGCGCGACAGGAGTTCGAAATCGGACGAATGCTTGAGATCCTTGCCGGCGATCGGTCCGGACTTCTTCGCATCGACATCCAGCGGCGGCACCCGCACCGTCTGCCCTGGCTGCACGCGCGCATCCGATTTGACACGGCCGCCGTCGACACGCACCTGGCCGGAGCGCAAAAGCTTCTGCAGCGGACCGAAACCGAGCCCGGGAAAATGCACCTTGAACCAGCGATCGAGCCGCATGCCTGCTTCGTCGGGTTCAACCTTGATATGTTCTATGCCAGCCATAAAAAATCTTTCGGAAATTGCAGCGCGGGCCAAGCCGGCGTTCTTGCCGCAGCCTTTAGAGCATTTTCAAGCAAAACGGAAACCGGAAAAGAAATCAGGCCAAAGCGCGCATGACGGCAAGGCCTGCCACGACGGCGGCCATCGAAAACCCGACGCTCGCCATGATGTAGATACCGCCCGCCGCCGCCTCGCCACGCTCGAACAGCGAGATCGCATCCAGCGAAAAGGCCGAGAAGGTGGTGAAGCCGCCGAGGAAGCCGGTGATCAGCAAAAGCCGCAGTTCCACCGAGGCGTTGAACCTCCGCGCGATCAGCTCGGCGAAGACGCCGATGACGAAGCAGCCGACGACATTGACCGCAAGCGTGCCCCAGGGAAAGGCCGGGCCCATGAGCCTCAGCGTCCACTGGCCGACATAATATCTGAGGAGGGAACCGATAGCGCCGCCGACGGCGACGAGAAGAGCCTGGATCATCCGCCGGATTTATCGCAACTCCGCAAAGATTCCAATCGTGACGGAATGAATTCTTACCATCAGGTCAAATGCCGATGATTTTGTTATGATGGCGCCAATATCATGCCGATACCGTGACGGCATGACCCAGCTCCTGTCCGTATCGGCCAACACCGCTGCCATTGCCTTCGAATCGCTGAGGATTCCCCAGCGTGTCGCGACCAGCACCGCCGCGCGCGATGCACGCCGCATCGCCGACCGGCAATTGAAGGCCGACAGCCCCGATCAGGCCGAGGAGCCCTCCAGCATCATCCAGTCGACGGAAGTGGCGCTCGACCTGATGGCCAAGGGCAACCGCCAGCCGCAGGCCGGCCTCAAGCAGGCTCTGCAATCCTACGAAGAGGTCTGAGGCAACCGCCTTTTGAAGGAAAGCCTGCGACTGGATCACAGTCGCAGGCTTTGCTGTTTCATCGGATCGCGCTTACTTGCCCTGCACCGACAGCACCTGCAGCACCAGGTCGATCTTTCCGGCCTTTTCGAAGGTCAGCGTCACCGGCACGCTATCGCCCTGCTTGAACGGCGTCTTCACCTTCTGGAACATCAGATGCAGGTTGCCGGGCTCGAGCTTGACCGTCTGGCCAGCGGCGATGGCGATGCCGTCCTTCAGCTGGCGCATCCGCATGACGTTGTCCTTGGTCACCATCTCGTGGATCTGAACCTCGCCTGCCGCAGGCGATGTCACGGATAGCAGCCGGTCGTCCGTCTGGCCGTTGTTCTTCACGGTGAAAAAGCCGCCGCCGACCGGCTGGCCGGGCAGCATCGCCTTGGCGAACCCGCCAGAGACTTCGAGATCGCCGGCCTTGACCGTTTCTCCAGCCGGTGCCGCAGCACCCATACCGGTCATACCGGACATGTCCATGCCGGCCATGTCGTCATGGTCATGGCCATGGTCTTCGCCGGCGACGACCTTCAGAAGCGGTGCCGGGCTTTTCATCCCATGCGCGTCGCCGCCATCCTTTGCCACCTGATCCCAGGCCTCGACCGTGTCACCGCACATCTGCGTCACCGGAAAGGCGAGCGAGGTGCCGGCATCGACGCCCGAAACCTTACCCTGGATGACGAAGGTGTCGTAGAAATCGTCGGAGAGATTGCCGTTCTTCCAGCGGATCTCGACCGCGCCTGTCTTCACCTTGTCGCCGTGATTGTCGTAGATCTTCTGGTAGTCGCCCTTGATCACCTCGAGCTCCCAGCCGGCCTTCGGCTGCGGCTTGGCGAAGACGAAGCCTTCCGGCAGCTTGACCCGCACTTCCGTGGTGGCCTTGCCGTCGCAGCCGTGCGGCAGCTGCAGCGTCGCGAGAATGGTGGTCTCCTCAGTCGCTTCCCTGTCGAGGAAGGTCACATGCGCTTCTGCGCCGGCGATGGCGGTCGCGGAAAGAAGGGCGGCAAGCGCGAATGTCTTGCCAAATGTCTTGCTAATCTTCATCGGATATCTCCTCGCCGGCCGCGAATTTCTCTCAGGCGGACCGGCATGCTGCATCATTAAGTGCGAAGGCAGATCAGCCGAGGATGGGAGGCGCGCGGGAATTTGCCCGGCTGACGGCGCGTGCACCGGTAACGGCGGCGGTTTCGATCGGCGAATTGACGAGCGAGGCGAGCTTGCGTTCGAGCCAGGAGCCGGCATCCGGTGCCGGTAGGATCACGGTGGCCGACAGCCGGCAGGCTTCGCAATTCGGCTTGAAGGAGGCGGTCTTGCCGTCTGCGTCCTTCACCGTGACGCAGAGCGAAGCGAAGCTGCCGTCGGGCAGCATATAGGCCGCCGCATGATAGCCTTCGGAGGCGACAGCCTGCGGCGGCTGATGGGCAAGACCGAGCAACGCGAAGCTCAATGCGCAAAGCATGCGCAAAAACAGCGTCGCTTTCAGTCCGGTCGGCCGCATGAGATCCCCTTCAACAGCAAGTCGCGATAGCCGGTTTACAGCCGAAATGCAAAAGCAGATTTGCTGCAGTTTAAGGCCGGATCGGTATAAGACGACAAAAATTTGCTCGGTGACGACATTTGCCGCTTGCCAAGAGCCACAACCGCCGGATAATTGCGCCAACCTTGTTGGGAGAATCCGGTGCTTTCGCCACCGGTGCCGAAGGAGCAACCGCCCCGGAAACTCTCAGGCAAAAGGACCAGCAAGGGGCAGACGGAACTCTGGAGAGAAGCGTTCTCGAAACGCTCGCCGAAGGGATAACAATCTCAGGCAAAGGGACAGAGGGGGCTCAGGAGAGAAGTGCGCAGCCGCGCCTTCAGATTTGAGCCCGTGCCTTCGCGAGAAGGCGCAAACCCCGGAGGCGTCTTTTGGACGATACTGCTGCCCTGAAGAAAACCCCGCTGCATGCCCTGCATCTCTCGCGCGGCGCCCGCATGGTGCCGTTCGCGGGTTACGACATGCCGGTGCAATATCCCGCCGGCGTCATGAAGGAGCACCTTCATACCCGCACCGAGGTCGGCCTCTTCGATGTCTCCCACATGGGCCAAGTCATCGTGAAGGCGAAATCCGGCAGCTACGAGGATGCCGCGCTGGCGCTCGAAAGCCTGGTTCCGGTCGATATCCTCGGTCTTGCCGAAGGCCGCCAGCGTTATGGCTTTTTCACCGACAACAGCGGCTGCATTCTCGACGACCTGATGATCGCCCATCTCGACGACCATCTTTTCGTCGTCGTCAACGCGTCCTGCAAGGAGGCCGATCTGGCCCATCTGCAGGCCCATATCGGCGACCGATGCGATATCACGCTGCTGAACCGCGCTTTGATCGCGCTGCAGGGACCGCGTGCGGTCGAGGTTCTCGCCGAACTCTGGGCCGACGTCGCAGCGATGAAATTCATGGATGTGCGCCACTGCCGCCTGCACGATGTTTCCTGTCTTGTCTCGCGCTCCGGCTATAGCGGCGAGGACGGTTTCGAAATCTCGATCCCGGCTGATAAGGCCGAGGATGTCACCATGCGGCTGCTCGAGCATCCCGATGTCCAGGCGATCGGCCTCGGCGCCCGTGACTCTCTGCGCCTTGAAGCCGGTCTCTGCCTCTATGGCAACGATATCGACACCACCACCTCGCCGGTCGAAGCAGCGCTGGAATGGGCGATGCAGAAGGCGCGGCGCACGGGCGGCGCACGCGCCGGCGGCTTCCCGGGCTCCGGCCGAATCCTTTCCGAACTCGAAAACGGCGCTGCCCGCCGCCGCGTCGGCCTGAAGCCGGAAGGCAAGGCGCCGGTGCGCGGCCATGCCAAGCTCTATGCCGATGCCGAGGGCAAGGTCGAAATCGGCGAAGTCACCTCGGGCGGCTTCGGCCCCAGCGTCGAAGGTCCCGTCGCCATGGGCTATGTTCCGGTCTCCCATGCAGCGGCCGGCACGCTCGTCTACGCCGAGGTGCGCGGCAAATATCTGCCGATCACCGTCAGCGCCCTGCCCTTCGTCACACCGACCTACAAACGCTAAAGCTTTTCCAGAGAGGACGAACAATGCTGAAATTTACCGAAGAACACGAATGGCTGCAGATCGAAGGCGGCGTTGCGACGGTTGGTATCACCAATTATGCCGTCGATCAGCTCGGCGACCTGGTTTTCGTCGAACTGCCGGAAGTCGGCGCGACCTTCTCCAAGAACGGCAATGCCGCGACAGTTGAATCCGTCAAGGCTGCCTCCGACGTCTATTGTCCGCTCGACGGAGAGATCACCGAGGTCAATCCGGCCATCGTTGCCGATCCGTCGCTGGTCAATTCCGATCCTAAGGGCGCCGGCTGGTTCTTCAAGCTGAAGCTTGCAAATGCCGCGGATGCCGACGGCTTGCTCGACGAGGCCGCCTATAAGGAGCTCACCGCGTAATGACGACGCCGACCGAATTCCAGTTCACCGATTATCAGCCCTACGATTTTGCCAATCGCCGTCACATCGGCCCCTCGCCGGCCGAGATGACCGACATGCTGAAGGTGATCGGCTATAACAGCCTCGACGGCTTGATCGACGCGACGTTGCCGCCCTCGATCCGCCAGAAGGCGCCACTCGTCTGGGGCGCGCCGATGACCGAGCGCGAGGCGCTCGACAAGCTGCGCGAGACCGCCAACAAGAACAAGGTGCTGGTGTCGCTGATCGGCCAGGGATACTACGGCACGATCACGCCGCCGGTCATCCAGCGCAACATCCTGGAAAATCCCGCCTGGTATACGGCCTATACGCCCTACCAGCCGGAGATCAGCCAGGGCCGCCTGGAAGCGCTTCTCAACTACCAGACGATGGTCTGCGACCTCACCGGCCTCGACGTCGCCAATGCCTCGCTGCTCGACGAGGCGACCGCCGCCGCCGAAGGCATGGCGATTGCCGAACGCGTCGCCAAGTCGAAGGCGAAGGCCTTCTTCGTCGATGCCGATTGCCATCCGCAAACCATCGCCCTGATCCGCACCCGCGCCGAGCCGCTCGGCTGGCAGGTGATTGTCGGCAATCCCTTCACCGATCTCGATCCGGTCGATGTCTTCGGCGCAATCTTCCAATATCCGGGCACGCATGGTCACGTCCATGATTTCACCGGCCTGATTGCCCGCCTGCACCAGGCCGGCGCCATATCGATCGTCGCCGCCGACATCCTGGCGCTGACGCTCTTGAAATCGCCCGGCGAAATGGGTGCCGATATCGCCGTCGGCTCCTCGCAGCGCTTCGGCGTCCCGGTCGGCTACGGCGGCCCGCATGCGGCCTATATGTCGGTCAAGGATGCCATCAAGCGCTCCATGCCCGGCCGTCTCGTCGGCGTTTCCGTCGATGCCCGCGGCAACCGCGCCTATCGCCTGTCGCTGCAGACCCGCGAGCAGCATATCCGCCGCGAGAAGGCGACGTCGAACATCTGCACCGCCCAGGTGCTGCTGGCCGTCATGGCCTCGATGTATGCGGTCTTCCATGGTCCCGAGGGTATCAAGGCGATCGCCCAGCAGGTTCACCAGAAGGCCGTGCTGATGGCCAAGGGCCTGGAAAAGCTCGGCTATAAGGTCGAGCCGGAAAGCTTCTTCGACACTATCACCGTCGATGTCGGCCACATGCAGGGGCTCATCCTGCGCGCCGCCGTTGCCGAAGGCGTCAATCTGCGCAAGGTCGGCGAAACTGGGATCGGCATGAGCCTCGACGAGCGCACGCGGCCGGCAACGCTCGAAGCCGTCTGGCGCGCCTTCGGTGGCAATTTCACCATCGCCGATTTCGAGCCTTCCTACCGGCTGCCGAGAGGCCTGCTCAGAACCAGCAATTACCTCACCCATCCGATCTTCCACATGAACCGCGCCGAAAGCGAGATGACGCGTTACATCCGCCGGCTCTCCGACCGGGATCTGGCCCTCGACCGCTCGATGATCCCGCTTGGTTCGTGCACGATGAAGCTCAATGCGACGGCGGAAATGCTGCCGATCACCTGGCCGGAATTTTCCGACATCCATCCCTTCGTGCCGGCCGATCAGGCGCTCGGCTACCGCGAGATGATCGACGACCTGATCGAAAAGCTCTGCGCCATCACCGGCTACGACGCCTTCTCCATGCAGCCGAATTCCGGCGCGCAAGGTGAATATGCCGGTCTGCTGACGATCCGCAACTTTCATATCGCCAACGGCGAGGGCCATCGCGACGTCTGCCTGATCCCGACCTCGGCGCACGGCACCAACCCGGCCTCGGCCCAGATGGTCGGTATGAAGGTGGTGGTCATCAAAGTGCGCGAGAATGGCGACATCGATCTCGACGACTTCCGCGCCAAGGCTGAGGAGCATGCGGCAAACCTCTCCTGCTGCATGATCACCTACCCTTCGACGCACGGCGTCTTCGAAGAGACCGTCAAGGAAATCTGCGATCTCGTGCATACCAATGGCGGCCAGGTCTATCTCGACGGCGCCAACATGAACGCCATGGTCGGCCTGTCCCGTCCCGGCGACATCGGCTCGGACGTTTCCCACCTCAACCTGCACAAGACCTTCTGCATCCCGCATGGCGGCGGCGGCCCCGGTATGGGTCCGATCGGCGTCAAAGCGCACCTGGCGCCGTACCTGCCAGGGCACCCGGAAACCGACGGCCGTTCCGGCGCGGTTTCGGCCGCCGCCTTCGGCTCGGCCTCGATCCTGCCGATCTCCTGGAGCTACTGCCTGATGATGGGCGGCGAAGGGCTGACGCAGGCGACCAAGGTGGCGATCCTCAACGCCAACTACATCGCCGCCCGCCTGAAGGGCGCCTATGACGTGCTTTACAAATCGGCCGCCGGCCGCGTCGCGCACGAATGCATCATCGACACCCGCCCTCTGGTCGACAGCGCAGGTGTCACCGTCGACGACGTCGCCAAGCGGCTGATCGACTGCGGCTTCCATGCGCCGACCATGAGCTGGCCGGTATCAGGCACGCTGATGATCGAGCCGACGGAAAGCGAGACCAAGGCCGAACTCGACCGCTTCTGCGAGGCGATGCTGGCGATCCGCGAGGAGGCTCGCGCGATTGAGGAAGGCCGCATGGACAAGGTCAACAACCCGCTGAAGAACGCTCCGCACACGGTGGAAGACCTCGTCGGCGAATGGGAGCGCCCCTATTCGCGCGAACAGGCCTGCTTCCCGCCCGGCGCCTTCCGCGTCGACAAATACTGGTCGCCGGTCAACCGCGTCGACAATGTCTATGGCGACCGCAACCTGCTCTGCACCTGCCCGCCGGTCGAAACTTATGCCGAGGCGGCGGAGTAGCAGCAATTCGGCCAGCCCCTCTCACAGGTTGGGAGGGGCTGCCTTCAAGATCAGCTTTCGATACGTGATACGGCGCCGAACCCGGCGATGCCCGTTTCGAGGCATTGGGTTCAAATTTAACCTTTCTTAGCAAGTCTCTGTTAGCAATTGAAAATGGGCGGTTTCCCTCCAGCAGGAATGTTGCCGTCGACCTTTTGTTTTGCGTGCAGGTTCTCATGCGTTCATCGGCTTTGCCAGCAATCCTCCTTGCCGCCCTGATCCTGTCGGGATGCGCCGCCAGTTCCGGCGCCGAAGATGTGCTGGGCAACGTGCCATCGCCGGAAACGACGAATGCGATCACCAAACCGAACGGCCCGATACCGGCTGCCACCGTCGGCGACACTACACAGGCAAACGCGCCGCAGGAAGCGTTGAGCTGGACCGGACCGGTTCCGGAGCCACAGGCGCTCGTGCCCCAGGACAGGCCGGTCGGCATGCCGATGCCGACGGAAAAGCCCGTCGCGATGCTCATGCCCACCAATCCGGGAATCGATCCCGATGTCGGCAGGAGATCGCCGGCACGCGGACAGATCTACGGCCACCGCTTCCGCGATGCCAAGCCGATCAACTTCGGCTCCACCTCGCCGAGAAAGCTTGCCGTGCATGGCGTCGACGTCTCGCGCTGGCAGGGCGAGATCGATTGGGAGACGTTGCGCGGGCAAGGCGCGAACTTCGTCTACATCAAGGCGACGGACGGCGGCGATCACCTCGATCCGATGTTCAAGAAAAACTGGCGCCGGGCCAAGGAAGCCGGCCTGAAACACGGCGCCTATCACTTCTTCTACTGGTGCCGGACGGCAGGCGAACAGGCCGACTGGTTCATCCGCAACGTACCGAGGGAAGCAAACGCGCTTCCGCCCGTCATCGACGTCGAATGGAATGGCGAATCGAGCTGCAAGCGGCGCATTTCTCCCGCCCGCGTCCGGGAAAAGATGCAGGTGTTCATGGACAAGCTGGAGCGTTATTACGGCCAGCGCCCGATCATCTACACGGCGCCGGATTTCTACCGCGACAATTTGAAGGGCCAGATGCTCGACTACCCCTTCTGGCTGCGCTCGGTGGCCGCTCACCCCTCCAAGGTCTACCCCGGCCGCAAGTGGCTCTTCTGGCAATATTCCGGCTCCGGCCTCTCCGAAGGCGTCGAAGGCAAGATCGACCTCAACGTGTTCAACGGCAACGAAAGCGATTGGCACGACTGGGTGGCGTCACGATAATGCATGTCGCCGGGAAGTGTGCAGCGGTTCCCGGATAACGACATGCATAAAAACAAAGAGCTAAAGCGCGTCAAGTGAATCAAGTTACATGCGAAGCGCTTTAGCTTGAGGCGGGCAAGCGCCTGCCCAGCTTACGCCGACTTCTGCACCTTCACAGGCACACCCTTATAGGCGGGGGTTCCCGATTTTCGGTCGTAATCGGCAAGCGCGATGACCCGGTTCATCTCGGGATAATATCCAGCCACGGAGCCGAGCGGGATGTCGTAAGCCACCGCGGTGAAGCCTTTGACCGACTTGCTGCCTGTTTCGCCAACCGATTCGATATCGACCCTGTCGCCATCGGCCAGGCCGCGAGCGGAGAGATCCTTGCTGTTCATGAAAATAATGTCACGGCGGCCGAAGACGCCCCGATAGCGGTCGTCGAGGCTGTAGATCGTCGTATTGTACTGGTCGTGACTGCGCAGTGTCGTCAGAACCAGCGTGTCCGCGTCGACAAGCCGGGGATCTTCTTCCAGTCCCGGCGCAGTGAGGAAATGCGCCTTGCCTGAAGGAGTGTGCCATTGCCGGTCAGCGGCGGCGACCGTCAGCCGGAAGCCGCCGGGTTTCCTGACCCTGGTGTTGAAGTCATGAAAATCGGGAAAGACTACCGCGATCTTTTCCCGAATTCGGCTGTAATCACCGACCATCCCGTCCCAATCGATATCGTATTTGCTGCCGAGCGTTGCCTTGGCGATACCGGCGATGATCGCAGGCTCGGAGCGAAGCTGGTCGCCGGGCGGTTTCAGGAAACCGCGCGAGGCATGCACCATCGACATGGAATCCTCGACGGTCACCGATTGCGGTCCGGTCTTCTGGATGTCCTGGTCGGTGCGGCCGAGAACGGGAAAAATGATCGAGGTCCGGGCGATCAACAGGTGCGAGCGATTGAGTTTCGTCGCGATGTGAACGGCAAGGTCGAGTTTGCGCATGCCTGTGAACGTCGCGTCCGGATCGGATATCGCCACGGCCAGATTGCCGCCGAGGCAGACCAGCGCCTTCGACCGGCCCTCGATGATCGCCTCGATTGCTTCGACGGCGTTGTGGCCCTTCTCCTCCGGAGGGCGGAAACCGAAGGCCTTTTCCATGCCGTCGAGAAGCGCCCTATTGGGGATTTCGGTGATACCGACCGTGCGGTCGCCCTGAACGTTCGAATGTCCCCGAAGCGGGCAGATGCCGGCGCCCTGGCGGCCGATATTCCCCCGCAGCATCAGGAAATTGGCCAGCTGCTGGACGTTGGCGGTGCCGTGGCTGTGCTGGGTGATGCCCATGCCGTAGCAGAGGATAACGTTGCGGGCATTGAGATAGACCTCGACAGCACTATCCAGCGCTTCGAACGTCAGGCCCGATTTCCTGAGGATCGACGCCCACTCCGTCTGTGCGACATCGGCCTTGAGAGCCTCCAGCCCGATCGTGTGTGCCTTGATGAACTCGCGATCGAGAAAGCCCTTGCCGCCTGCGGTGATATCGGCGTCGTCGCGTTCGAATATCCGCTTCATCATCCCCTTGAGGGCCGCAAGATCCCCGCCGGTGCGGACCTGGTGATAGGCCGATGCGATCGGCGTCGACGACATCATCGCCATTTCTACCGGGTTCTGCGGTGCGGCGAATTTTTCAAGCGCCCTTTCTTTCAAGGGATTGAAGACCACGATCGGAACGCCGCGCCTCGCGGCATCGTGCAGGGTGGTCATCATCCGGGGATGGTTGGTGCCCGGATTGTGACCGAAGCTGAAGATGGCATCGGCATGATCGAAATCCTCGAGCGTCACCGTGCCCTTGCCGACCCCGATCGAGTCGGGCAGGCCGACGCTGGTCGCCTCATGGCACATGTTCGAGCAGTCGGGAAAATTGTTGGTGCCGTAGGCCCTAACAAAAAGCTGGAACAGAAATGCCGCCTCGTTTGAGGCGCGTCCGGACGTATAGAATTCGGCCATGTCAGGGTCGGGCAGTTTGCGCAGTTCGTCGCCGATCAGCGCAAGGGCCTCGTCCCAGCCGATCGGCAGGTAATGGTCGCTGACATGGTCATAGATCAACGGGTGCGTCAGGCGGCCCTGGTCTTCCAGCTGGTGGTCGTTCCATTGCCAGAGTTCGGCAACGCCGTGTGTCGCGAAAAAGTCGGGTCCGGCGCGCTTTGCCGTCGATTCCCAGGTGATCGCCTTGGCACCGTTTTCGCAGAATTCGAATGAGCTCGTATGTTTGGGATCGGGCCATGCGCAGCCGGGGCAATCGAAACCCTCGGGCTGATTGGCTTTCAGCAGCGTCGCAGCACCCTGGGCGATGACCTGCTGGCGTGCAAGGGTTTCGGCAACGGCTTTGAGTGCACCCCAGCCGCCGGCCGGGGCCGTGTATGTCTCGATGCCTTTCGGCCGCTTCTTGGTCATCACCTGCTCCACAAATCACGCGAAGGCCAGAGCCTATCAGCCGGCAATGTAGGGGAATGCCATCCGTCGGGATAGGTGGGGGACTTGCCGATGTCGATTGGCACGTGCTGCCGGCTCTATCGCCACCGACCCCTGGCTATCATCCCGTTCCAATCCGGAACAGATACGGCCGCACGCGCCCGACCTGTAGGTCTTCGCTAACGCAATGCCTTCAGCATTCCCTAAACCCTTGCAGGTAAAAGACGATTATCCAGTTCTGGGGAAACGCTGATGAACATATCGGGCATTACGAACACTGCTCTTTCGGGAATGCGGGCGCAGACGACCCGGATCAGCGCGATCGCCAACAACGTCGCAAACAGCAGTACACCGGATTATACCAGGCTGAACACCAGCCTCACATCCGTTGTTTCAGGCGGTGTCCAGGCCGCCGTCAGGCCGACGACGTCGGATGTCGATCCGGCCACCGAACTGACCGACCTGATCGAAGCCGAGCAGAGCTACAAGGCAAACGCCGTGGTCTTCGAGACCGGCGCCGACATGTGGGAAATGCTGATGGGCATCAAGCGCGACTGAGCACGGCCCGTAAGTCGCGATGCTGTTATAATCCCGTCTTGAATCAGACCTATGCCGATCCGCGCCAATGATGGGGATCGATGCCATGCCGGAATATCAGGATTTCATTTCGATCTCAGGAAGAACCGCACTCGATCCAGCACCCCTGGTGCTGCTGCATGGAAGCGGCATGCATGAACGCAATCTGATCGCGCTTGCCGACAAGGTTGGGGCGGATCGGCCCTATCTGTCGCTGAGGGGCGCGGTTAAATGGGATGAAGGCTTTGCTTTCTTTCGCCGAAACCCCGACCGGACGCTTGATGACGCCGACCTCTTCAACGAGACCCATCATCTCGCCGATTTTCTGGCGAAGGCCTCGACAACCGGGCTCCTGAAACGGCCGCCTGTGCTGGTCGGCTTTTCGAACGGCGCGATCATCGCCGCCTCGATCCTGCTGCATCGCCCGGAAACCATAGCCGGGGCCGTCCTGCTGCGGCCGCTATCACCCGCACCCGCCGCCGATTTTCCCGACCTCAGAAACCATCGCATCCTCATTCTGGCAGGCGAACGCGACGAGCGGCGCGCGCCTGAGGACGTTGTGCTCATCAGGGATCAGATTGAAAAAAGCGGTGCCGGCGCCACGACGAGACTGGTCCCGACCGGCCATGATCTCGGCGACGACGAGCCGGATATCATCAGGGCTTGGCTGGCGGAGAATTTCCCACCAGCCTGAAGGGCACAGGTGTCAGGTGTGCGCCGGCTCGTTTTGGCGCTGTGCGGCTAGGGCCGCGAGATCGGCGGGTTTCAGCTCGACGGATTCGCCGCAGCCGCAGGCCGATGTCTGGTTCGGATTGGTGAAGGTGAAGCCGGAGCGCAGCGTCGTCGCCTCGAAACCCATTTCGGTGCCGAGCAGGTAAAGAGCCGCCGATGGCTCGACCCAGACTTTGGCACCGTCGCGCTCGATCAGGTCGTCCTTGGCATTGGGTTCGGTCACCATGTCGATGGTATATTCCATCCCGGCGCAGCCGCCCTTCTTGATGCCGACGCGTACACCCTTGGCCTCCGGCCCCGAGTTCTCGACGATCGCTTTGACGCGGGCCGCAGCCCCGTCCGTCATGCTCATAATTGCAAAGCCCATGGGCCTCATCTCCTTCCGCAACCGGGGTCAAGATCCGGCGCTTCGTGATTCAAATGTAGTCGTCGCAAGTAAACGGATCAATACTGGCCTGCTTAATACCAACCGACCGCGACCTGCGCCTCTTCGGACATACGATCCGGCGTCCACGGCGGATCGAAGGTCATCGCCACTTCGACACCCGATACACCTTCGACGGCGCCGACGGCATTTTCGACCCAGCCCGGCATCTCGCCGGCAACCGGGCAGCCGGGGGCGGTCAGTGTCATCATGATTTTCACCATCCGGTCGTCCTCGATGTCGATCTTGTAGATCAGACCGAGTTCGAAGATGTCGGCCGGAATTTCCGGATCGTAGACGGTCTTCAGCGCGCTGATGACGTCGTCGCTGAGCCGCGCCAGCTCATCGGCCGGAATGCTGGAATGCACGATGCCTTCGCGCACATCGATCTTCTGTTCGCTTTCGTCCAGGCTCATCACGGACACTCCTCAAGCAAAGAACTTGCGCGCATATTCAAGCGCATCGGCCAGGGCATCGACCTCGGCGCGGGTATTGTACATGCCGAAAGATGCACGGCATGTGGAGGTGACGCCGAAGCGTTTCAAGAGCGGCATGGCGCAATGGGTGCCGGCCCGCACCGCAACGCCCTGCCGGTCGATCACCATCGAGACGTCATGGGCATGGATGCCGGCAAGCTCGAAGGAAAAGATACTGCCCTTGTCGGGCGCCGTTCCGAACACCCGCAGCGAATTGACCGATTTCAGTCGCTCGACGGCGTAAGCCGCAAGATCGGCCTCATGGCGGGCGATCGCCTCGCGGCCGACCTTCTCCATGTAGTCGAGCGCATAACCGAGCCCGATCGCCTGCACGATCGGTGGCGTGCCGGCCTCGAAGCGATGCGGCGGATTATTATAGGTGACAGCATCCTCGGCAACTTCGAAAATCATCTCGCCGCCGCCCTGGAACGGGCGCATCTGCGAAAGCCGCTCCTTCTTGCCGTAGAGCACGCCGATGCCGGATGGGCCGTAGAGCTTGTGGCCGGTCATCACGTACCAGTCGCAATCGATATCCTGCACATCCACGGGCAGATGCACCGCACCCTGGCTGCCGTCGATCAGCACCGGAATACCGCGCTCGTGCGCGATGCGGCAGACTTCCTTGACGGGAACGATGGTGCCGAGCGCATTCGACATATGGGTGATGGCGACGAGCTTGGTGCGCTCCGTCAGGCTCTTTTCGAAATCTTCGATATGGAAGGCGCCCTCGTCATCGACGGGAACCCAGACCAGCTTGGCGCCCTGCCGCTCACGGATGAAGTGCCAGGGCACGATGTTGGAATGATGCTCCATGATCGTCAGGACGATCTCGTCGCCTTCGCCGATCTCAGGCATGCCCCAGCCATAGGCGACGGTGTTGATTGCTTCCGTCGAATTCTTGGTGAAGACGATGTCGTTGACCGAAGGGGCATTGAGGAAGCGGCGCACCTTCTCGCGCGATGCCTCATAGGCATCCGTGGCGGCATTGGAGAGATAGTGCAGGCCGCGATGCACATTGGCATATTCGTGGCTATAGGCATGCGAGATGGCATCGATCACCACCTGCGGCTTCTGCGCCGAGGCGCCGTTGTCGAGATAGACCAGCGGCTTGCCGTGCACCTTCTCCGCCAGGATCGGAAAATCCCGGCGGATGGCTTCGACGTCGTATGGCGCGGCCGGTACGATCTTGTCCATTGCTATATCCGATCAGGCGTGCTTTTCGAGCCAGGCCGAAATCACGCCTTCCAGCGCCTCGACCAGAGCCTCGTCTTCCAGTTCCTCGATGATCTCGGCGACGAAGGCGTTGACCAGCATCGCCCGCGCCTTGTTCTCCGGAATGCCGCGCGCCATCATGTAATAGAGATGATTGGCGTCGATATCGGTCACCGTCGCCCCGTGGCCGCACTGGACATCGTCGGCAAAGATCTCGAGCTCTGGCTTGACCGAGAATTCGGCATCGTCGGACATCAGCAGCGTGTTGCAGGCCATCTTGGCGTCGGTCTTCTGCGCATCGGGCGCCACCCGGATCATGCCCTGGAAGACCCCCTTGGCGCGGTCGAAGACGACGTTGCGGATCACTTCGGTCGAGCCGGTGTGCGGCACGTCGTGGCCAAGCATCATCGTCACGTCGGTATGGCTCTCACCGCCGAGCAGGTTGATGCCGCGCACCGTCAGGTCGGCGCCCTCGCCCGTCACCTTGATATGCAGTTCCTGGCGCACCAGCCTGCCACCGGCATTGATGACGAACAGGCGAAGCCTGGCGTCCGTGCCGAGATCGATGCGGATCTGGCCGAGATGCGTATCGTCTGCCCCATGCTGCTGCAGGATGATCCAGGTTAGCTCGGCGCCCTCGCCGACAGTGATGTCACTGACATGGGACACGAGTGCCGCATCGCTGGTCACTGCAAGGTGACGTTCGATGACGGTTGCCTTGACACCGGCGCCGAAGGCAACGGGAAGGCGTGTATGTGCCTGCCCGCCGGCATGGACAAACTGGATTTCGAGCGGATCTTCAAGCTCGGTATCGGCAGGCACGTCGACGACATAGCCGTCGCGCACGAAGCTGCCGTTGATGCGGCCGACCGCGTCGTCGCTGCCAAGCGCATCGAGCCCGTCTGCGGCGGAACCGTCGAGCAGATGTTCGCTATAGGCTGAAACGCCAAGACCGTCGGCCGCAGCCTTCTGGTTGGCGTGGCCCTGGATCACCGCCAGCACCGTCGAGCCGGCAACCAGAGGCTCAAGCGCATCGGAGCCGGCATCACCGACCTGCGGCGGCAAGGCGCGCAGCAGGTTTTTCAGATCGGTATAGTGCCAGGCCTCGATGCGGCGCGTCGGCAGGCCGGCCTTCTTCAGGTCGTCGAGAAGCCGGTCGCGTAGCGCCGTCACCGCGCCGTTGCCCGGCAGGTCGCCGATCTGATGGTTGAATGCCTCGATCAACGCCGTTTCGGCCACGGTCAGGCGGCTCGTCGTCTGCATATTCATGGACGTCGTCCTTTCCACCCGAACTCAGGCCGCCGCGCCGATGATGTCGGCATAGCCGTTGGCTTCCAGCTCATACGCCAGCGTCTTGTCGCCCGACTTGATCACCTGGCCTTTGTAGAGCACGTGGACGGTATCCGGCACGATGTAGTCGAGCAGGCGCTGGTAATGGGTGATGACCACGACGGCGCGGTCCGGCGAACGCAGCGCGTTGACGCCGTCGGCGACGATCTTCAGCGCGTCTATGTCGAGGCCGGAATCGGTTTCGTCAAGCACGCAGAGCTTCGGCTCCAGCAGCGCCATCTGCAGGATCTCGGCCCGCTTCTTCTCACCGCCGGAGAAGCCGACATTCAGCGGCCGCTTCAGCATCTCGGTATTGATCTGCAGTTTGCCGGCGGCATCCTTGACGCGACGCATGAAATCCGGCGTCGTCAGCTCGTCTTCGCCGCGCGCCTTACGCTGCTCGTTCAACGCCACCTTCAGGAATTGCATGGTGGCGACACCCGGGATTTCGACCGGATACTGGAAGGCAAGAAAGATGCCCTTGGTGGCGCGTTCTGCCGGATCGAGCTCGAGAATGCTCTCGCCGTTATAGAGAATGTCGCCCTCGGTGACTTCGTAATCGCTGCGGCCGGACAGCACATAGGAGAGCGTCGACTTGCCGGAGCCGTTCGGCCCCATGATCGCGGCAACTTCGCCGGCCTTCACCGTCAGGTTCAGGCCACGAATGATCTCAGTGCCGTCTTCGGCGATGCGGGCATGAAGGTTTCTGATTTCAAGCATCTTTGGTTCCTGCGTTTTCTCTGCGTAGCTCATTAGAGCCTCGCGTAATTTCTAAGGGCGTCGACGTGTTATGCTCGGCGCTATCGCGCCAAAAAACGAATGACACGGAAAACCGTGAGCGTTACGAGCCAAAGCCATTCGAGAATCTGAATAAACTTTCCTGGTTTTTCCATACGCTGCTGGAGAAACACGTAAGGCTGCTCTGGCGGCTTTTCTGTCTCGTATCTGCTTTCGCGGGGGCGAATTTTCGCCAATATTTCCCCTCGCATATTTTCCAGACGTTCAAGAATGCGCTTCTTGTCCGTCTCGTTCATGTCAGCCTACAGAGCCTTCCAGCGAAATGCTGATCAGCTTCTGCGCCTCGATGGCAAACTCCATCGGCAGTTCCTGCAGCACTTCTTTGACGAAGCCGTTGACGATCAGGGCGATCGCCGCTTCTGTGGGGATGCCGCGCTGCAGGCAGTAGAACAGCTGGTCCTCGGAGATCTTCGAGGTCGTCGCTTCATGCTCGAACTGCGCCGTCGAATTCTTCGCCTCGATGTAAGGCACCGTATGGGCGCCGCACTTGTCGCCGATCAGCAGCGAATCGCACTGGGTGAAATTGCGCGCATTCGAAGCCTTGCGGTGGGCCGAGACCTGGCCGCGATAGGTGTTGTTGGAGACGCCTGCGGCGATGCCCTTGGAGACGATGCGGCTCGACGTGTTCTTGCCGAGATGGATCATCTTGGTGCCGCTGTCGATCTGCTGATGGCCATTGGAGACGGCGATCGAATAGAACTCGCCGCGACTGTCATCGCCGCGCAGGATGCAGGACGGATATTTCCAGGTGATCGCCGATCCGGTTTCGACCTGCGTCCAGGAGATCTTCGAGCGGTCGCCGCGGCAATCGCCACGCTTGGTGACGAAGTTGTAGATGCCGCCTTTGCCGTTCTTGTCGCCGGGATACCAGTTCTGCACCGTCGAATATTTGATCTCGGCATCGTCGAGCGCCACGAGCTCGACCACCGCGGCATGCAGCTGGTTTTCGTCGCGCTGCGGCGCCGTGCAGCCTTCGAGATAGGAGACGTAGGCGCCCTCTTCCGCGATGATCAGCGTGCGCTCGAACTGGCCGGTGCCCTTCTCGTTGATGCGGAAATAGGTGGAAAGCTCCATCGGGCAGCGAACGCCCTTCGGTACGAAGACGAACGAACCGTCGGTGAAGACCGCCGAATTCAGCGTCGCGTAATAATTGTCCGTCGTCGGCACGACCGAGCCGAGATATTTCCGGACGAGATCGGGATATTCGCGGATCGCTTCCGAGATCGACATGAAGATCACGCCGGCCTTCTTCAGCTCTGCCTTGAAGGTGGTGACGACCGAGACGCTGTCGAAAACCGCGTCGACGGCGATCTTCGGCTTCTCGACGCCAGCCAGGATCTCCTGCTCACGCAGCGGGATGCCGAGCTTCTCATAAACCTTCAGCAGCTCCGGATCGACCTCGTCCAGCGACTTCGGACCCGGCGTGCTTTTCGGCGCCGCGTAATAATAAATGTCGTTGAAATCGATCTTCGGATAATCGACGCGCGCCCAGGTCGGCTCTTCCAGCGTCAGCCAGCGGCGATAGGCCTCGAGACGCCATTCCAGCATCCACTCCGGCTCCTGCTTCTTGGCCGAAATGAAGCGGATGATATCCTCGGACAGGCCTTTCGGCGCCTTATCCATTTCGATGACGGTTTCGAAACCGTATTTGTACTGGTCGACATCGATCAGGCGGACCTGGTCGATCGTTTCCTGGACGGCAGCCATTTCGTTCTCCAATCTCGCCGGATACAAGGTCCGGCAGCTTGTAGCGCATGGGCAATTCTCTTGCCCTGATGTAGGTGGCCAAAAGGGACTTTTCAGCCCGATTGGCAAGCGAAAATTTGCGTTTCCGCAAGTTTATGACGCGGTCAAGCCGCCTCGCCGGCCGACCTTCGCCGGCAGGCGATCTTCGCAAAAGCCGCAATCGCCCGGTCGATATCCTCTTCCGTCGTCGCAAAACCGAGCGAGATGCGCAGCGCTCCGAGCTTGGCGTCACGGCCCATCGCCGTCAGCACATGGCTTTCGCCGAGCCGACCGGATGAGCAGGCCGAGCCTGCCGAAAGCGCCACACCTTCGAGATCGAAGGCGATCTGCCCGGTCTCGGCCTTCAGCCCCGGCAGGGTGAAGAAGATCGTATTGACGACACGCTCGCCACCCTCGCCGTGGATCATCACATCGGCAGCCGCCTCACGCATGCCGGCTTCCAGCCGCTCGCGCAGCGCGCCGATTTCCACATTACGCGCCTCGAGTTCGTCGGCCGCGGCTTCTGCCGCCGCACCGAAGCCGATCAGCGCCAGTGAGTTCTGTGTGCCGGAGCGGTGACCCCGCTCCTGTCCGCCGCCCTGGATCAGCGGCCGCGGCATCAGCGCCTCGCCGCGGGCAATTAGCGCGCCGGCGCCCTTCGGCCCGCCGATCTTGTGCGAGGAAATGATCATGAAATCGGCACCGATCTTGCCGATATCGAGCCCGATGCGGCCAGCCGCCTGAACGGCGTCGACGACAAAGAGCCCGCCATGGGCGTGGACGATCTTTGCCGCCGCCTCGACCGGCTGGACGATGCCGGTCTCGTTGTTGACGAGCATGATGGCGACCATCGGCAGGCCGGCGGCCTTGTCATGTGCAGCAAGCAGCAGGCCCAGCGCATCGAGATCGACGATGCCGGCCTCCGTCACCGGGACCTCGGTCATCTTCTCCCTGGCAAAGCGGCCGCCTTCGCGCACAGCCGGATGCTCGATTGCCGAAAAGTAGAGGCGGCCGAGCTGAAGCGGCGTGCGGCCCATGCGGAAATCCGGGGTCAGCACCAGATTGGCGGCCTCGGTGGCGCCGCTGGTAAAGACCACATTGCCGGCGTCGGTGCCGACCAGTGCCGCCACTTTGCGCCGCGCGCCTTCGATTGCAGCGCGGGCGGCACGGCCTTCGCCGTGAACGGAATTTGGATTGCCGAAAATGTCGATGGCGCGCATGATCGCCGCGCGTGCTGCGGGGTGCAGCGGCGCTGTGGCATTCCAGTCGAGATAAAGGCGTGGCGGCGCCATGATCTTCAGTCCTGCGCTTGACGACCTTGCTTCAGCACCCGCGGTTCATTTTTCTTGAAATTTCCGCCGGGCTTGCCTTATGACACATTCCACGATGCGTGGATCGCCATGCAAGTTTCGAATTGTTCTAAACTGCGTTTTAGAAAACCTGACAACACTAGTCAAGTCATGTTGTCGTCCAAACGCAGCGCGAACGCGAAATAAAACCCGGAGTACCAATGCCCGAAGTCATTTTCAACGGCCCAGCCGGCCGTCTTGAAGGCCGCTATCAGCCCTCCAAGGAAAAAAGTGCGCCCATCGCCCTGATTCTGCATCCGCATCCGCAATTCGGCGGCACGATGAACAATCAGATCGTTTACCAGCTCTTCTATATGTTCCAGAAGCGTGGGTTCACGACGCTGCGCTTCAATTTCCGGGGCATCGGCCGCAGCCAGGGCGAATTCGACCACGGCGCCGGCGAACTTTCGGATGCCGCCTCGGCGCTCGACTGGGTGCAAAGCCTTCATCCCGATTCGAAGACCTGTTGGGTCGCCGGTTATTCCTTCGGCTCCTGGATCGGCATGCAGCTGCTGATGCGTCGGCCGGAGATCGAAGGCTTCATGTCGATTTCCCCACAGCCGAATACCTACGACTTCTCCTTCCTGGCGCCCTGCCCCTCCTCCGGCCTGATCATCAACGGCGAGGCCGACAAGGTGGCGCCGGAAAAGGACGTCAACGGCCTTGTCGAGAAGCTGAAAACCCAGAAGGGCATTCTCATTACCCATCGCACCGTTTCCAACGCCAACCATTTCTTCAACGGCCAGGTGGAAACGCTGATGGGCGAATGCGAGGACTATCTCGACCGCCGCCTCAACGGCGAACTGGTGCCGGAGCCGGCGGCCAAGCGGATCCGCTAACGCCATAGCCAGAGCCGGTCATCCCCAAGCGGAGCCGGTCCGGGACGCCACCGGCCCCTTTGTGCCGGAACAGATCGCCTACCGTGTTGCAATCTATATTGCAGTGCGGTAGGTTCCTCGCGATCCTAACTAAAGCGAGGTCCGCAATGACCAAGTCGTTCGGGGAAGTCCTGGATAAGTATAGGGGTATCGGTCCGGGGTTCGATTTTCTTCGAATTGGGCTCGCCTTTTCTATCGTATTGACCCATTCCTTTTTGCTGACAAGGAATGATGCCTTCATCAGGGGGTCGGTATTCTGGTTTGCTGAATACGCTCTTGTTCCGATGTTTTTCGCGTTGAGCGGATTTCTGATCGCCGGCAGCGCCCAGCGACTGAGCCTCCGGAACTTCCTGATCAATCGTGGCTTGCGCATCGTCCCGGCACTTGCCGTCGATATCGTCGTTTGTTCGCTGATCATCGGGCCGATCATAACAATCGTCTATCACTCCGAATATTTTACCGATCCGCGATTTTTCAAATACTTCCTGAATATCGTCGGCTGGATCCATTACGAGTTGCCTGGCGTTTTCCAGGATAATCCGAGCCAACGTGTCAACGGCGCGCTCTGGACGGTTCCCTGGGAGATATTCTGCTACATCATCATGTCGTTCCTGATGGTCACCGCCATCGTGAAGACCCGCTACAAGCTGCTTGCCGTGACGGCCGCCTATATCGTCATCGGCCTCATCGTGCAGAAGATGCCCTATCTGTTCCCGGGCTCGATCAAGCCGATCGCGCGCTTCCTGTTCATGAGCCGGGGCTCCCAGCTGATTACGGCGTTCATGATGGGCATCGCCGTCTTTCAGTTTAAAGCGGTCATTCCGTATTCCCGATGGCTATTCGCCGCCGCCTGCCTGGTTTGCATCGTCGCCATTCTCACCCTCGACAGCCGGGCTGTGGAGTCAGTGATCAACCGGCCGATCGTCATCACCTCGCTGGTTTACATGACAGTCTTCCTCGGCCTGTCGGAGGTGCCCATTCCGGCCTTTTTCAGGAAAGGCGACTATTCCTACGGCGTCTACCTCTACCATGACCCGTTCTTGCAGATCTGGATCAGCTCGTTCCCCACGGTCTTTCTCTACCCGAAATACGGTGCGCTGGCGCTCTATCTCGTCGGCTTGCCCTCGGCTCTCGCCGTCGCGGTGCTGTCCTGGCATTTCATCGAGAAACCGATCCTCGGCCTTCGCAAGAAGTTTTCGTTCATCGCCCAGGTCAGGGGCGTCGAGGATGGCAATCAGGCGGGGCGCAAATCCAATGTCCGGCCGATTGCCGTAAAGAGTTAGATCTTTGCCGGCCGCGTGTCAGCGGTGAGTTAGAAAGCCGTGCATGACGACACTGAGCCGCGGCGTCGTGAGGATGATCCTCACGCTCATGGCCTTGCCAGCACCCCGCCGCTGACGGGAGCGGCGACCCCCGTCGTGCCTGGAAATGTCAATGGCAGCCCATCCAGCGAGCGCACGGCGAGATAGGCCCAGGCCTCGGCCTCCATCGCGTCGCCGTCGAAGCCGGCCTCTTCGGCGGTCAATACCTTCGACCCCAGCGCTTCGGCCATGGCCGAAAGTTCCGCCATCAAGGTGCCGTTCAGCCGCCCGCCGCCGCAGACGATATAGGTCGACGGGGTCTCCGGCAGGAAACCGGCGGATTTGACAATCGACGCGGCGGCGACGTGCGCCAGCGTCCGGGCGCCGTCCTCAAGGCTCGCCTCCCCAACCCGAAGCGGTGCGAAATCGCCGCGATCGAGCGAACGCCGGATATTGCCGCGAAAAAACGGGCTTTCCAGATATCGCTCCGCGAGAGCGGCCACCACCTTGCCGCGTCCGCCGATCTCGCCGCCGGGATCAAAGGTTTTGCCGGTCTGCATCTCCACCCACTGGTCGATCAGCGTATTGCCCGGGCCGCTATCGAAGGCCGATATCCGCCCGTCCGTGCCGATGAAGGTCAGATTGGAGATCCCGCCGATATTGACGAAACAGACAGCCTGCCCGGCCTGCTGGAATTTTCCCGCGAGCGCTGCGTGATAGGCAGGCACCAGCGGTGCGCCCTGGCCGCCGTGAACCATATCGTTGGCCCGCATGTCATAGACCAACGATATGCCGGTTCGGCGCGCCAGTTCCTGGCCGTCGCCGATCTGGATCGTCAGCCCCTCGTCGGGTCGATGAAGCACCGTCTGCCCATGGAAGCCGAGAACATCGATATCACCGGCAGCGAACCCGAAACGCGCCAGGAATGCCGTCACGGCAATTGCATGCCGTTGGGTCAACTCGCGCTCGATGTCGCCAAGCTCAGTGGGCCGCTCGTTCCTGTCGGTCAGCGGCCGCGCCAGTTCCAGCGCCCGTTTCAGCCGCTCGCGAAAATCGGCGTCATAGGGTACCCCCATGAACGGGCCACGCTCGATGAAGCCGCGGCCGTCGGTCCTGAGCAGCGCCACATCGATTCCATCCATCGACGTGCCGCTCATCAGGCCGATCGCGGTTCTGATGACATCCATGCGGCTTGCCTCCCATGCGATTCCCGGATGCACTTTTATAAAAACAGTGCTAAACGCGCCGCGATAGATCAACAACAACGAACTTGCGTGAAGCCATATGGGTCAAACGCAGACACCAAGAGACGAAAGCCATGTCCGAGTTCAAGTCCGATTTCCTCCGCACGCTGAAAGAGCGCGGCTTCATTCATCAGGTCTCCGATGAACGCGGCCTCGACGACCTGTTCGCCAAGGAAACCGTGACGGCTTATATTGGCTTCGATCCGACGGCGCCCAGCCTGCACGCCGGCTCGCTGATCCAGATCATGATGCTGCATTGGATGCAGAAGACCGGTCATCGGGCCATTTCGCTAATGGGCGGCGGCACCGGTATGGTCGGCGACCCCTCCTTCAAGGAAGAGGCGCGGCAGCTCATGACCGTGGATACGATCGAAGGCAACATCGCCTCGATCAAGCGCGCCTTCTCCAATTATCTGAATTACGGCGACGGTCCGAAGGACGCGCTGATGATCAACAATGCCGAATGGCTGCGCTCGCTGAACTACCTCGAATTCCTGCGCGATGTCGGCAAGCACTTCTCCGTCAATCGCATGCTGTCCTTCGACAGCGTGAAGACGCGCCTTGACCGCGAACAGTCGCTGTCCTTCCTGGAATTCAACTACATGATCCTCCAGGCCTACGACTTCGTCGAGATCGCCAAGCGCTATGGCTGCCGTCTGCAGATGGGCGGTTCGGATCAGTGGGGTAATATCGTCAACGGTATCGATCTCGGTCACCGCATGGGGACACCGCAGCTTTATGCACTGACATCGCCGCTGCTGACGACGTCGTCGGGCGCCAAGATGGGCAAGTCGGCGACGGGCGCTATCTGGCTGAACGCCGACATGCTCTCGGCCTACGATTTCTGGCAGTACTGGCGCAACACCGAGGACGCCGACGTCTCGCGCTTCCTGAAGCTCTACACGACGCTGCCGATGGATGAAATCGCCCGTCTCTCGGCGCTCGGCGGTTCGGAGATCAACGAGGTCAAGAAGATCCTCGCGACTGAGGTAACGGCGATCCTGCACGGCCGAGAATTCGCCGATCAGGCCGCCGAAACGGCGCGCAAGACCTTCGAGGAAGGCCGCGTCGCCGAAAACCTGCCTTCGGTCGACATCCCTGGCACCGAACTCGACGGCGGCATCGGCCTGCTGTCGCTGATGGTCCGCGCTGGTCTTGCCGGCTCGAATGGCGAGGCTCGCCGTCACATCCAGGGCGGCGCGGTGCGCATCAACGACGAGGCCGTCAGCGACGAGCGCCGGCTGATCGGCAGCAACGAAATCACCGCCGACGGCGTCATCAAGCTCTCGCTCGGCAAAAAGAAGCACATCCTGATCCGCCGCGCGGCGTAAGCGGCTTCAATTGCGAACAAATCAAAGCCGGCGCTCGCGCCGGCTTTTTCTTTGCCCAACTCATGCGTTGGCGCGCACCCCTCACTCAACTCCGGGCCGAGATGCCGCGTCCGTTCGTTCGGCCTCCCGGAATACATAGGGTGGTGGATTGACGTCTGGCGCGTGCGTCACGCGGGACCACCAGCTGATCGAGAAGATCGGCGGTGTCACCGTCGCATCGAGAGGAACCGCCAGTACATGGGCGGAACGGATGAGCTCCGGCGGTTTCAGCCGCTCGCTCTTCTCTGCAGAGTATGACGCATGGTGGCCGGCTGCAGCAGCGGCCACCGCGACCGATAGGAACGAGACTGTCCGAGCGCACTGCATGGCATCCTCCGACATTGCGCCGACCGTTTTGCGGGCCGGGATTCACATTACATCAGAGTTACCTAAAATAGGCAAAGCATCAATGTCGGACTTGTCAGTATAAGTCGGAATTAGCGAACAAGCCGCACGACAATCAGCGCTTTATCGGAACCTTTTCCGCCCGCCGGGATTTGCGACCAGATTGGATTGGAGCGCCGGCATGATCAACGACCTCTGGTATAAAAACGCCGTCATCTACTGCCTGTCGGTCGAGACCTTCATGGATGCAAACGGTGACGGCGTCGGCGATTTTCAGGGGCTGATGCGGCGCCTCGACTATCTCTCCGGCCTCGGCGTGACGGCAATCTGGCTGATGCCCTTCCAGGCTTCACCCGGTCGCGACGACGGTTACGACGTCTCGGATTATTACAATGTCGACCCACGCTACGGCACGCTCGGCGACTTCGTCGAATTCACCCACGGCGCCAAGCAGCGCGGTATCCGCGTGTTGATCGATCTGGTGATCAATCACACATCCAAGGATCATCCCTGGTTCCAGGAGGCCAGGAGCGATCCGCAGTCACGCTATCGCGATTGGTACGTCTGGTCTGAGAAAAAGCCGGCGAATGCCGATCAGGGCATGGTCTTCCCCGGCGTCCAGAAGACCACATGGACCCATGACGAGAAGGCCAAGGCCTATTATTTCCACCGTTTCTACGATCATCAGCCCGATCTCAACACGTCCAATCCCGAGGTGCAGGCCGAAATCCTCAAGATCATGGGCTTCTGGATCCAGCTCGGCGTCTCCGGCTTTCGGATGGATGCCGCCCCCTTCATCATCGCTAGGAAAGGCGCCGATGTCAGCAAGCCGGTCGAGCAGTTCGACATGTTGAGAAAATTTCGCGAATTCCTGCAGTGGCGGCTCGGCGATTCCATCATCCTCGCCGAAGCCAACATCCTGCCGAAGGACAATTTCGAATATTTCGGCGACGATGGCGACCGCATGCAGATGATGTTCAATTTCCAGGTCAATCAGGCGCTGTTTTATGCTCTTGCCAGCGCCGATACGCGACCACTAAAGAAGGCGATGGAGACGACGAAACCGCGCCCGGCAACCGCGCAATGGGGCCTGTTTCTCCGCAACCACGACGAACTGGATCTCGGCCGGCTGTCGGAAAAGCAGCGCGACGCCGTCTTTGCCGCCTTCGGGCCTGAAAAGGACATGCAGCTCTATAACAGGGGCATTCGCCGTCGCCTGGCGCCGATGCTCGGCGGCGACCGCCACAGGATCGAGATGGCCTACAGCCTGCTGTTTTCGCTGCCCGGAACGCCGGTCATCCGTTACGGCGACGAGATCGGCATGGGCGACGATCTCGCTCTGCCAGAACGCAATTGCGCCCGCACGCCGATGCAGTGGTCGACCGAACCGGAAGGCGGTTTCACCAAAAGTCGAAAGCCTGTCTCGCCTGTCATCAAGGACGGCCCCTACGGCTTCCAGCATGTCAACGTCGCCGAGCAGCGGCGCGATGCCAATTCATTGCTGAACTGGACCGAACGAATGATCCGGATGCGCAAGGAAGCTCCTGAGATCGGCTGGGGCGATTTCGCTGTGGTCGACACCGGAAACGACGGCGTGCTAGCGCTTCGTTACGACTGGCGCGGCAATTCCGTGTTGATCCTGCACAATCTGCATGCGCAGCCGGCAGAAGTCACCTTCGATCCGGACAGAGGCAAAGACGGGCGACAGTTGATCGATATCGCCGACGGCGCGAGCAGCGAAGCGGACGAGAAAGGCTGCCACACCGTCGTGCTCGACGCCTATGGCTATCGCTGGTACCGCGTCGGTGGCCTCGACTATCTCCTCAGGCGCAAGGAAATTTAATGCATGTCGACCGGAAGTGTGCAGCGGTTCCGGGAAAACGACATGCATAAAAACAAAGAACTAAAGCGCGCCGCATGATTCAAATTTGATGCGACGCGCTTTAGGTTCCGCGCCCTACTGGAATTCGAAGATCTGCCGGAAGACACCCGGTGCGATGATCGACAGCGGGTTGATCTGCAGGTTTGGCTGGTCGAACTTGCCGGTGAGCTTGAAGGTGATGCCGATCAGGCCGCGGTCGCTGCCGTTGCCGAGGATGACGCCGATCAGCGGCAGTTCGGCAAACAGCCGGTTTAGGCCGTAGGCCGGCATGAAGGTGCCGGTCATGTCCATATTGCCCTTGCGGTCGCGCACCACGCCCTGGAAGGTCGCGCCGATCTGGTCGCCGCGCAGCACGCCATTCTCGATGCCGACCATGCCATCGCGCGAGACGACGCGGGCAAAGCCGCGCTGAAAGCGTTGCGACGAGGTATCGATCTCGCGCTTGACGGCTTCGTTGAGGCTGCGCTGCTCGTTGCCGACAGGCGTCGAGACGATCGAGCGCAGCCGTTGTTCGTTGACGATCGAGAACCGGCGCACGTCGAGCGAACCGTCCCAGCCGCCCTGTGCCGAAAGCCTGATTGCCAGATTGAGCAGGCCGCCCTGCATGTGCTTGTAGAGATCGGCAAAACGCGAGACCGCGCCGGCATCGCCGCTGGTGATGTTGATGACGCCACCGTCCTTCATCTGGCTGACCACGGCTTCACCGCTGTCGGTAACGGCGGAAAAGTTCAGCGCTTGCAGCTTGTCGCCGCGAAGTGACACCTGCGCCTGGAAATTGCCGATCTTCTCATCGTTGAAGCCGATGACGTTTTTCAGCCTGGCGCGCACCGATACGCCGGTGTCGCCGGCATCCCCGTCACCATCGCCATCGCCCGAGCCCGATTTCAGCCGCGCGATAACTGGCCGCGCATCGGCGCTGTCGCCGGAGACCGAGACGTCGAAATTGCCCTTGCTGCGCTTCACCGACAGGGCGAAATCGTCCAGCGAGGAGAGTTTGACGCTGTCGAAATCGGCTGAGATCAGCCCATTTTTGCCGATGTTCATCGATCCGTTGGCGCCGAAACCGTCGCCCTTCAGCCGGAAGTTCTTGATCTGGGTATTGTCGGCCGGGCCGGAGGTTTCGAATTCGGCCGAAGCTGCAATGCCGCTGCCCTTCGACCAGCCGATCCACGGCAGGTCGAGTTGCGACCGGGTAAGCTCGAGCTGAACGTCCTGCCGGTCGTCGTCGATCCGCGTCAGCACCATCTTCACGCTGCCGCCGACGATTCCGGAAAGGCCGGGGATCAGCTTGTTGCGCTGCTCCTCGGAAAGCGTCGCGGTGATCACCCGCTGCCGCTTCGCACTGTCGGATGCCTCGACCGGTTCGGTAAGATCGATATCGGCGGGGACGCCATCGATCTGGGCCTTGGCGTCGAGCGTGATCTGTTTCGGATTGCCGTTCAGCGTACCGTTGAGATTGCTGATCGTGCGGCCGGAAAACGGCTTGCCAAGATCGACATCGGTGAGCTTCATGGCCGCCGTCCATTCGGCCGGCGGCGGGTTCTGCGAGGCGAGCAGGCCGAAATGCGCCTTCACGTTCGCCTCGATCCGCCCCTTGAAATCGTCGGGCGTAAAGCCGGCGCGCTGCAGCACCCGGATCGGTCTGTAGGTCAGAAGCTCGCCGACGGCATCCGCTGCCCCGGAGACCGTAAGATCGATATCCGCCATCAGCGGCTTGTCGTAGGTGGCGGGCATGATGAAGGTTCCCTGCCCGAGACCGACGGATCGGCCGGAGGGGAAAAACGACGTGCCGCTTTTGATCGCGATCGTCGCAACCGGGCCGGCCAGGTCGAAATGGGCCGAGGTGTCACGGATCGGCGGAATGTCGCCGGCAACGTTCATCCGCGCTCCCGTGATGTCGAAGCCGATGCGGATCTGGTTGGCGTCGAGCTTCAACCCCTTGCCGCCGGCTGCCTCGTCCAGCCTGCCGAAGGGAATGAACACGGAGATCGCAGCGTTGGTGACGGTGCCGCCGAAGAGGTTGCCCTGTACCCAGGTGCGCACCTTGGGCGCCATCCAGAATGGCCACATTTGCTTGATCGCCGTCGTCTGCAGTTGTGCCGACTGGCCGGCAAAGCTGATCTCCGGCGATTTGCCCCCGAGCTTGACGTGCAGTGCCCCGTAAAGCGCGCCGAGCGAGCTGGAGACGGCCATATTGGGAAACTGGAATTCCCGCCCGGCGACAAGGTAGCGCCCGGTCGCCTGGATATCGAAAGAGAGCGGCTGCTCGCCGGAGCCGCTGGGGGCTGCCATGCCGCCGCTGACCAGCAGATCGATGCCGAAGCCCTTGCCGGCCTGCGGGTCGAGCTTGTCGAGATCGATCAGCGCGCCGTTGATCGGAAGCGTGGTCGCGCCGAACCGGGCATTCGACCGGGCGATCTCGAGCGTCTGCTTGGCGAAATCATAGACGAGGTTGATCTGCCCGCCCGATAGCTCCTGCGGATCGCCATCCGCATAGATCAGGCCGGGATCGATGTCGATCGTCGCCGCAAGCGCCGGCTCCACGCCATCGCGCCCCCTGGTGGCCGACACCGTCAGGTCGGCAAACGCGCTGAGCCCCTGCCGGATCACGCCTTGATCGTTGCGTTTGAGCGAAAAGGGCGTGAGGTCGGCATGCCTGAGCGTCGCCACCACCTTCGATACGTGGCCGTCTTCCTTCTCGGCCAGTACGTCGAGCTTCGCCACCTCGCCGTTCAGCGCCACCTCGCCGCTCAATTGCAGCGAGGATGGGCCGGCATGGGCAAAGACGAGGTTGTCGACGACCAGCGACAGCGGGCCGTTGGCGGTATCGGCAAGCTTGATAGTTATGCCGGAGATCCGTACCGAATTGGTTGAGCCCCGGGTCACGACGCTGTCGAACATGTCGAATTGCGAGAAGATCTTCTCCGTCGCCGCCGGCATGGCGTCGATGCGCAGATCGTCGAGCGTCAGAGGATTGCCGGAGGGCAAAAGCGCGGTATCGAGCGCGATATCCTCCGCTTCGATGTCGGTGACGGCGATGCGGCCGCGGAAAAGCTGCAGCGGATCGAGCCCCAGGCGCACCGAACCCGTCGTCGACAGGTGCTGGCCGCTCTGCTCATCGATCATATTGACGTTGCGCGCTTCCAGCGCCAGCCGGAAATCCGAGGTGAAACGGATGACGGTGGAGCCGACCTCGGCGTGGTAACGCGGTCCGGCCACGCCGTTCAACGCCCCCTGCGCCTGCTGCGACAGCGGCTTGTCGAACATGCCGTTCTCGACGGTAAAGACGATCGCCGCGAGAACAAGGAGGATCAGGCCCAGAAATCCCGCGGTCAGCTTCGCTGTCCGGCGCATCGGCGAACGCGGCGGCGGGCAATGGACGATGATCGGATCCTCGGCCTGAGCGGACGGCAAGCGGTCCAGCGCAACGATATCCTTCTTGCGAAACGTGACCTTTTCGCCGCGGATGGCTGACATGCGCCTTCGGGCTCTCCCTTTAAATGAAGAATTGAACCCGGCCATGCTGGACGGGTTTCCGTCCACTATATAATTCGGGGAGAGAAAGTGTCATCCACAAACCCGGCAAAAGAAAGGTTTTCCCAATGGCGGTTCCAGGCATCGGCGCCACGGCTCCTGATTTCAACCTTCCCCGCGACGGCGGCGGCCGCGTCTCGCTGGCCGAATTCCAGGGCAGGCCACTCGTCCTGTTCTTCTATCCCAAGGACGATACGACAGGCTGCACCGCCGAATCACTGGCCTTCACCGCGCTGGCAGGCGAGTTCGAGGCAGCGGGTGTGGCCGTCATCGGCATGTCGCCCGATTCGGCCGCCTGCCATGACAAATTCGTCAGGAAACACCGTCTTTCGGTGGCGCTTGCCTCGGACGAGGAAAAGACCACGTTGCAGGCCTATGGCGTCTGGAAGGAAAAGAGCATGTACGGCCGCAATTTCATGGGCGTCGAGCGCACCACTTTCCTCATCCGCCAGGACGGCACGATCGCCACCATCTGGCAGAAGGTGAAGGTGCAGGGCCATGCCGAAACCGTGCTCGAGGCGGTGCGGAATCTGGCCGCGTGACCGGAGATCTTGCGATAACGTCGCTGCGCGGCGGCGCAATCGATGCCATCTGCTCCGCCGATCTCGACCGCAAGACTGCGCTGGCGCAGGAAAGCGCCACCCGCTGGTTTGCCCGCCGGGTGTCGTTGCGCTCGCCGCTCGATGCCGCTTTGCCGGACAGGCCCGGCCGTCCTGACAGACCGCTGCTGACGCCGCCGACCCAGGTGGAAAAGCGCTCGCTGCATACGTTGAAAGGCCGGATCGCCCTGCTGCATGCCATCGCCCACATCGAGCTCAATGCCGTCGATCTGGCGCTCGATATCGTCGCGCGATTCGCAACCGAGCAGGTGCCGAACTCCTTTTTCGACGGCTGGATGCAGGTTGCCTTCGAGGAGGCGAAGCATTTCCGCATGGTGCGCGCCCGCCTCAACGATCTCGGCGCCGATTATGGCGATCTGCCCGCCCATGACGGGCTCTGGCAGGCCGCCCATTCGACGCGCAACGATCTGACGGCAAGGCTCGCCGTCGTGCCGCTGATTCTCGAAGCCCGCGGCCTCGACGTCACGCCGTCGCTGCAGGCAAAGATGCGCCAGACCGGCGATCTCGAAAGTGCCGCGGTCCTCGACGTCATCTACAACGACGAGAAAGGCCACGTCGCCGTCGGCGCCAAATGGTTCCGCTTCCTATGCGCCCGGGAGAAGCGCGACCCGGCAAAAGCCTTCCAGGAGCTGGTGCGCGCCAATTTCCGCGGACCGTTGAAGCCGCCCTTCAACGATCTTGCCCGCGCCGAGGCCGGCCTGACGCCATCCTTCTACCGCGCGCTCGCATCGATCAGCCACGCCTGAAATAGCTGGTATTTCTGGCGCGGGCGGCGACAAAGAAAGCATTCGTTAACCATAAGAGTGTCTAATTTTCCGAAAGAGGCGTAGCGCATCAATCGGGAGAGCCTGCGTGGACAGCGGACATCAGCACCGGGTATTCGGCAGGCGGGCGCAGGAGCATATCCTGATCCTCGCAAGCGGCGATAAGGTCCGCCACATGACGGTCCGGCCGTGGATGGCAGCCCTTGCTGTCTGCCTCGTCGGCGCCTTTTCGATCGGCTATCTCCTAGCCACCTCCTATCTCGTGCTGCGCGACGATCTGATCGGCGCCACCATGGCGCGGCAAACCCGCATGCAGCACGATTATGAAGACCGCATCGCCGCCCTTCGCGCGCAAGTCGACCGCATCACCTCCCGACAGCTCCTCGACCAGCAGGTGGTCGAGGACAAGGTCGACAAGCTGATGGAGCAGCAGATGGCGCTGACCTCGCGCCATGGCAAGCTCGACAATCTGCTCGACCGGGCGGAAAGCTCCGGCCTGACGGAAAAGGACGGCGCTCTCGCTGCCCCCTCTTCGCCCGTTCAGTCCTATGCCCCTGATATCAAGGACAAGCGCGCTTCGCTGACCGGTGGCGGCATCCAGGCGATCGAGAAACAGCTGGCGAGCGGCGCCCCCGCCGATGCGACACCCGACAATTCCACGCTTGCCTATGTGCCGGCCGCCGAGACGGTCGGCGACCGTGCCGACCGCATCTTCTCCAACGTGACGCTGTCGCTGAAGGGTGTCGAACAGGACCAGCGCAACCGCGTCGAGCAGCTGACGAGCGACGCCGGCAATGCCGCCAATGTCATCGGCACCGTGCTGACCCGCTTCAAGATTCCGGTGCCGGAGGAGACTGCGGCGAGGCAAGACGACGATGCCGTCGGCGGCCCCTATGTCGAGCCTGAAAGCAACGACGACTTCAACAATTCGCTGGCAGCGCTCGACGGCGCGCTGACCCGGCTGGAGTCCGTGCGCAGCACCGCCGAATCCCTGCCCTTCCGCAATCCCGCGCTCGGCAAGGACGTGACCAGCCCCTTCGGCAATCGCCGCGACCCTTTCCTCGGCCGGCTCGCGCTGCATTCCGGCATCGATTTCCGCTTCACGCCGGGCGAGAAGATCCGCCCGTCGGCGCCTGGCAAGGTCATCGCCGCCGGCTGGACCGGCGGTTACGGCAACATGGTCGAGGTCGATCACGGCAACGGCATATCGACGCGCTACGGCCATATGTCGCAAGTGCTGGTCAAGGTCGGCGACACGGTCGACCGCAGCGACGTCATCGGCCTTGCCGGCAGCACCGGCCGCTCGACGGGAACGCATCTGCACTATGAGGTGCGCCAGGACGGCCACGCGGTCGATCCAGTATATTTCATGAATGCCGGCCTTAAACTCGCCACCTATATCAAGTAACAGCCGTGAGGTAACCATCGCTTCACTCTGTACCGGGTGCGGCCTCTCTAATTCTTGACTTGCCGGCCATTCGGGGCTATGTCGCGCTGCATTGCGGCATGCAATCCCGCCGACTCGTTCAGAGCTCGGCCGAACCGAAACGGAAACAGTTTTCCCTTTGACGACATTCGCTGACCTTGGCTTGAGCCAAAAAGTGCTATCCGCTGTTACCGACGCGGGCTACACGATCCCCACGCCTATTCAGGCGGGAGCCATTCCCTTTGCGCTCGAGCGCCGCGATATTTGCGGCATCGCGCAGACGGGCACTGGCAAGACGGCATCCTTCGTTCTGCCGATGCTGTCGCTTCTGGAAAAGGGGCGCGCCCGCGCCCGCATGCCCCGTACGCTGATTCTCGAGCCGACGCGCGAACTCGCCGCCCAGGTCGCCGAGAATTTTGAAAAATACGGCAAGAACCACCGTCTCAACGTCGCCCTGCTGATCGGCGGCGTTTCCTTCGAGGACCAGGATCGCAAGCTCGAGCGCGGCGCCGACGTGCTGATTTGCACGCCAGGCCGCCTGCTCGACCATTTCGAGCGCGGCAAGCTTTTGATGAGCGGCGTCGAGATCCTCGTCATCGACGAGGCCGACCGCATGCTCGACATGGGCTTCATCCCCGATATCGAGCGCATCGCCAAGATGATCCCATTCACCCGCCAGACGCTGTTTTTCTCGGCAACCATGCCGTCGGAGATCCAGAAGCTTGCCGATCGCTTCCTGCAAAATCCCGAGCGCATCGAAGTGGCAAAGCCGGCGTCGGCCGCAGAGACCGTGACGCAGCGCTTCGTCGCCTCGCACGGTAAGGACTACGAGAAGCGCGCGGTTCTGCGCGAACTCGTTCGCGCCCAGACCGAACTCAAGAACGCCATCGTCTTCTGCAACCGCAAGAAGGATGTTGCCGATCTCTTCCGGTCGCTGGAGCGCCACGGCTTCTCCGTCGGTGCCCTACATGGGGATATGGATCAGCGCTCCCGCACGATGACGCTGCAGAGCTTCCGTGACGGCAATCTCCAGCTGCTGGTTGCCTCCGACGTCGCCGCCCGCGGCCTCGACATTCCCGATGTCAGCCACGTCTTCAATTTCGACGTGCCGATCCACTCCGAGGATTACGTCCACCGCATCGGCCGCACCGGCCGTGCCGGCCGCTCGGGTGCCTCCTTCACGCTCGTCACCAAGCGCGACACCAAATTCGTCGATGCGATCGAAAAGCTGATCGGCCAAAAGGTCGAGTGGCTGAGCGGCGATGTGAATTCCTTGCCGCCGGCAGAAGAAAGCGCCGAAAGCGAGCGCCCGCGGCGCAACAGCCGCGAGCGTGGCGCAAAGAGTGAACGGGGTGAGAGGGATCGTGGGCGCGGACGCGGCAATCGCAGCGCCTCGGTTCATAAATCTGATAACGACATCCAGGATAATGGCGTAGACGTGATCCAAGCAGCACCAGTAAAGGCCGACATCGTGAAGAACGAGCGCAAAGCAGAGCAGAAGCCGCAAAACAATGCGCGCAACAGCCGGCCTTATCCGGCAAACGATGACAGCCGCGACCGCCGCCGCCATCGCGACCACGACGACGGCCCGACCCCGGTCGGCTTCGGCGACGATATCCCGGCCTTCATGCTGATCGCCGGCAGCGCCAAGATCTGAACGTCCAATGGGTAAGCCCGGTCTCGATTTTCCGGGCTTCGGCGTCGGCCTGGTGATTCTGCGCGACGCCAAGGTACTCCTGTATAAACGCCTGCGTCCACCGGAAGCCGGCTATTGGAATATCGTCGGCGGCAAGGTCGACCACATGGAGCCGGCCGAGCAGGCTGCGCGCCGCGAGGCCGAGGAAGAAACCGGCCTCAAGATCGGTCGGATCGAGAAAATCGGCATGACCGAACAGATCATCGATACCGACCGCCAGCACTGGATTTCGCTTCTCTATCTCGCCTGCGACGTCGAAGGCGAGCCGCAACTGACGGAACCGGACAAGCTTTCGGATTTCGGCTGGTTTCCCCTGACTGATTTACCCTCGCCGTTGTCGGCCTTCACCAAGGCTGCGATCGCAGCGCTGCCCTCAGCCGAACGCGGTCAGCTATCGGCGCGCAGCGACGCCTCATAGGCAAGCCGCACCCATTTCGCCATCAGATCGGGATCGTCGTAAGCCTCGTCGGGGATCGACCAGTAGGGCATCTTCACCGGCTTGCCCTTCTTGCCCTCGTAGCTCCACTGCGTGGCGCCGGCGGCGGCAAATTCAGGGGCGCTCGTCTCGTCGGCCTTCAGCAACATCTCGTCCCGCACTTCGAGCGCGATGATGCGCCCGAGATGATAGATGCCCTTGCCGCCGAACATGCGCTTGACCGTGACGGGACCGAGCCCCTGAAACATTTCCTCGATGCCGGCAGTGTCCATTCTAATCCCTCGAGATCCTGAAAATCACAGCGCGTGATAATCCCGGTTCATATAGACGAGCGCCGCGTGCTTTTCGCTGAAGCGCACGGCCGCGACCTCGCCGAAGATGACATTGTGCGTCGGCATTTCCTTGATGTCGGTCACCCGGCAATCGAAGGCTGCGAGCGCATCGGCGAGCACAGGCGCGCCGGTGACCAGCGTCTCAAAACGAGCGCTGGCGAAACGCTCGCTATCGGCAAGCGACGTCCGTCCGGAAAAGGCGTCGGCAACGCCCTGATGATGAGCGCCGAGCGTGTTCAGCACGAAGACGCCGCTACGGAAAAAGATCTCGTTCTTCGGATTGGTGTTGTTGAGGCAGATCAGCACCGAGGCTGGATTGTCCGAGACCGAGCAGGCGGCGGTGATGGTGACGCCGCGGCGCAACTCGCCCATCGCCGTCGTCACGAGTTGCACATGGCCGGCATAACGGCTCATGGCGTCTCGATAAAGACCGGGGTCGATATGCTGCCTGTTCAACACCTGCTTCTCCCGTGCTTTTCTGCATGGATCGACTTGTTATCGCGCCAATATGGCGAGCATCAGTTACCTTTTCTACAATAGGACCGGTGAAAAGCACTGCTTCACGCTTGTTTTTCTTTGACGATCGCGGCCTTGCGGATAAAAGGGCATGGACGATGGCTTAGGGATCTCCGCCTTTCATGATCAACCTGCGTGGCATAGCAGCCTTTCTGGCGCTGCTGGGAGCGGCGGCGCAAGGCCATGCGGCCGGCGTGACGATCGGCGTCGTCGCCCCTCAAAACGGCCCGCTCGCTTTGCTCGGCGCCCAGATTGCCGCCGGCGCCGGTTTCGAGATCCAGCAGTCCGGCAATACCCTCGTCGCCATCAACGAGACCTGCGAGGACAATAGTGGCGCTGCGATTGCCGATGCGCTGGTTGCAGCCAAGGTGCAGGTCGCGGTCGGCTTTCTCTGTAGCGAGACGCTGGAAGGCGCGCTGCCGAAGCTGAAGGACGCCAACATTCCTGCGATGACCGTCTCGGCGCGCTCCCGCATCCTGATGGAGGATGCGCTGAAAAACGGCTGGCCGCTGTTTCGCCTGGCGCCCGCCGATGGCGCCGAAGCCGCAAAGATCAACGAAGTGATCCTGAAGGACTGGGCCGCAGATCCGATCGCACTGATCGAGGACGGCACCATCCATGGCCGCGAACTGACGGAAGCGGTGCGCAATGCGCTGGAGCAGAACGGCCTGAAGCCGGTCTTTACCGATACCTACCGGCCAGGACAGGAGCAGCAGATCGCTCTCGTGCGCCGCCTGAAACGGGCCGGTGCGAGCAGGGTTTTCATCGGCGGCGATCGCAACGATGTCGCCATCATCGCCCGCGACGCCAAGGCGGAAAACATCCCGCTGTCCATTCTCGGCGGCGATGCCACGCGCGCCGCCGACCAGCCGCTGCCGCTCAATGCCGGCGTACGCGCCGTCGCCCTGCCCGAATACGCCGCTCTGCCGGAAGGCACGGCTGCAGCCGACGCGCTGCGTACCAAAGGCATCGAGCCGGAAGGCTATGTCCTGCCGTCGCTGGCAGCGGCACTGATTGCCGGCCAGGCCGCGGAAGCCGCCGCTGCGGCCGGCAAGCCTTTCCAGGAGGCACTGATGGGCACGACATTCCAGACGCCGGTCGGCGCCATCGTCTTCACCGCCGCGCATGAACTTTCGCAAAACCCGTACCGCCTGCTCGAATGGCGGGGCAACGGCTTTTTTACACCGGCCGCGCCGCCGCAATGAGCAGCGGCGCACCAGCCTTGAATTCGGGCGCCACGGTCAAATGGCGGCCCATACGGAGTGAGATCTGATGACGCTGCCCATTCGCATTGCCCCCTCGATCCTCGCGGCGGATTTCGCCAGGCTCGGCGAGGAGGTGCGCAACGTCACGGCCGCCGGCGCCGACTGGATCCATCTCGACGTGATGGACGGGCATTTCGTGCCGAACATCTCCTTCGGCGCCGATGTCATCAAGTCGCTACGCTCTTATACCTCAGCCACCTTCGACTGCCATCTGATGATCTCGCCGGTCGACGACTATCTCGAAGCCTTCGCCAAGGCCGGCTGCGACCGGATTACCGTCCATGCCGAAGCCGGGCCGCATCTGCACCGCTCGCTGCAGACCATCCGCAATCTCGGCAAGAAGGTCGGGGTGACGATCAATCCGGCAACCCCGCTCAGCGCCATCGAAAACGTGCTCGACGATGTCGACCTCATCCTGATCATGTCGGTCAATCCCGGCTTTGGCGGGCAGAAGTTCATTCCGGCAATGGCTGCCAAGATCGCGGCGGCGAAGTCACTGATCGGTGATCGGCCGATCGAACTCGAGGTCGATGGCGGCGTCACGATGGAAACGGCGCCGGCGATCGCCCGCGCCGGCGGCAACGTCCTCGTCGCCGGCTCGGCAATTTTCAAGGGCGGTACGGTCGAGAACTATCGCCGGACCGTCGCCGATCTGCGTCAGGCAGCCGAAGGGGCACGAACATGACAAAGAGTCTGATCATCGGTGGCCTGTTTGCCGCCGCATTGGCCGGCCTGCCCGGCCTGTCCCTTGCCGGCGACATCGCCAATATCCAGCCGATCGGCTTTTCCGCCGACGGCAAGGTCTTCGGATTTCAGGAATTCGGCATCGAGGAGAGTGGCGGCGTCCCCTACTCCAACACCTATTTCGTCGATACCGACAGCGGCCAGTATCTCGAGGGCACGCCCTTCCACACCGAGATGACCGACAAGGACGCCAATCTTTCCAAGGCGCGGCGGCAGAACCTGACGGCGGCGCGCAGCCAGATGGACAAATACGATCTGCTCACCAATCCCGGCCTGATCGCCGCCTTCAATCCGCCGACCGAACTCGGTTCTCCCTCGAAGACCATCCGCTACACGACGCTTGCGACCGACGGCCCGCCGAAATCGCCCTATACGCTTTCGCTCGGTGAGATGCCGGTGCCGACGCCGAAGGATTGCGCGGCTGTCGACAAGCGGGTCCTCGGCTTCAGCCTGCAGATGATCGAGAAGCAAGGCGCTCCGAACCGCCAGGCGGCGCGGCAGGCGACCGCGGTTCCGGCCGATCGCGCCTGTTCGGTCGAATACCGGATCGGCGGCGCGATGGTCTATCAGCCGGAGGCCGGAAACCAGGTTCACATCGCCCTTATCCTGGCCTTCGACGCCGACAGGAACGGACGCTGGATCGCCGTTCCGGTTCATCCCTGAGCCCGGAGATCGCCCAAGGATGGATGGCTCGAGCCCGGATCGCCCCAGGACAGATCGCCCGAGGATGGATCGTCTAAGAGCTGCACGGCCGCCCTACCCCGATCTGATAGCCGGCGCATTGTTTTGGGGCACGCAGATGCTCGCCTCCGCCATGCTTGGCCTTTACCTGCGCAACGGCCTGCAGACGAGCCGGCTTGCCGAGGTCGCCGCGCTCTATTTCGCCGGCGGCCTGTTCGCCTGGCCCTTCGCCCTGCCGGTCGCCCGCTTCTTCGCCTATGGCAAGCAGCCGGAAGCGCGTTTTGCCGCCTTCTTCGTGACGCTGACGGCAGCGACGATCGCAATGACCGCCTTCCTCTTCGCCATGGAATACCGGCTCTTCTATTCGCGCTGGCACGCGCCCTTCGGCAGTTTCGTCTGGGCTTTTCAGTTCGTCTTCACCAGCGTCAGCGCCGTCTACCAGTTCCTGGTGATCGGTCTTCGCCTTTTCCTGCCGCTCGGCCTCGTCTGCCTTGTCGCCAGCAGCTATCATCTTGCCAAACGCATGCGTTGAGATTGCCGCCCGTCTTTGCTACACGAGCGCTAACCTCGATGAAGCAAACCTCTTGAAGTGAAGGCAGCCGCCCATGATCCCGCGTTATTCCCGCCCCGAAATGGTCGCCATCTGGTCTCCCGAAACCAAGTTCCGCATCTGGTTCGAGATCGAAGCGCATGCCTGCGACGCGCTGGCCGAACTCGGCGTCATCCCCCAATCGGCGGCAAAAACGATCTGGGAAAAAGGCGGTGCGGCAACCTTCGATGTCGACCGCATCGACGAGATCGAGGCCGTCACCAAGCATGACGTTATCGCCTTCCTGACCCATCTTGCCGAGATCGTCGGCCCGGATGCACGCTTCGTCCACCAGGGCATGACCTCATCCGACGTGCTCGACACCTGCTTCAACGTCCAGTTGGTGCGCGCCACCGATATCCTCATCGCCGACATCGACCGGCTGCTCGAGGCGCTCAAAACCCGCGCCTTCGAACACAAGGACACCGTCACCATCGGCCGGTCGCACGGCATTCACGCCGAGCCCACCACCTTCGGCGTCAAGCTGGCGCTCGCCTATGCCGAATTCGAGCGCTGCCGCCAGCGCCTCGTCGCCGCCCGCGAGGAAGTCGCGACCTGCGCCATCTCGGGCGCCGTCGGCACCTTCGCCAATATCGATCCGCGCGTCGAGGAACATGTCGCCGAGGCGCTTGGCCTGAAGGCGGAGCCGGTCTCGACCCAGGTCATCCCTCGCGACCGCCACGCCATGTATTTCGCCACCCTCGGCGTCGTTGCCTCCTCGATCGAGCGCCTGGCGACCGAAATCCGCCACCTGCAGCGCACCGAAGTGCTGGAAGTGGAAGAATATTTCTCGCCCGGCCAGAAGGGCTCCTCGGCCATGCCGCACAAGCGCAATCCGGTGCTGACCGAAAACCTCACCGGCCTCGCCCGCATGGTCCGCTCCTACGCCATGCCGGCCATGGAAAACGTCGCCCTCTGGCACGAGCGCGATATATCCCACTCCTCGGTCGAACGCATGATCGGCCCGGATGCGACCGTCACTCTCGACTTCGCCCTCTCGCGTCTCGCCGGCGTCATCGAAAAGCTGCTGGTCTACCCCGAGAACATGGAGAAGAACCTCAACAAATTCCGCGGCCTCGTCCACTCCCAACGCGTCCTCCTGGCTCTGACCCAAGCCGGCGCCTCCCGCGAGGACGCCTACCGCCTGGTGCAGCGCAACGCCATGAAGGTCTGGGAACAGGGCAAGGATTTTTTGGAGGAGCTGCTCGCCGATGGTGAGGTGCGCGCTGCTCTCTCAGAAGAAGATATCCGGGAGAAGTTCGATCTCGGCTACCATACCAAACATGTGGACACGATCTTTCGCCGTGTGTTTGGGAACGCATGAGCGACTAACCGCAATGATACGGCGGCGCCCTTGCAGGCGCCGTCCTAGGGCGTCTGAAACACGTGCGATTGTGGTGATTAATTTTTCTCAAGCGGCCGTTGTTTCTGCTTCGCCGGCTTGGCTGAGGCTCGTCGCTTACGCAGCACCTCCTTTTTCGGCACCACCACATTGGCGGCCTCCGATATCCGGCAAGCCTCCGTCTCGCCCCTGCCCTTGGCAGCCTTGGCGACAAGTCGGTCGAGATGCTTCAACTCATCCTCGTCGAGATTTTCGATGCCGATGAAGCGGTTCTCGGCATGGCTCGTCAGGATGATTTCGTTGAGTTTGGCCTGGATCGCCCTTGTGTCGCGCGTCTGAGCGTTCTGCAACACGAAAACCATCAGGAAGGTGATGATCGTCGTGCCGGTGTTGATGACCAGCTGCCAAGTTTCCGAATAATCGAAGAAGGGGCCGAGTAACGCCCAGATCACGACGGCGATGAGCGCCAGAATGAAGATGACGGGTTTGCCCGCCCATTCCGATATCTTGGTTGCGAAGCGGGCGAACAGATGCTGCATCGTCACCTCCGAAATCCTCCCACAAGCCGGTCACACACAACGCGGCGAGAGGTCTCGAGGTTCCGGGAACGGGCGAAGCTTTGAATTCCGGGGATCACGATAATTCGAGATCCCCGGAAACCTTCGATTACACGCCTTCGCGCGCAATCAGCTTGCGATAAAGATGCCAGGTCGCATGGCCAAGAATCGGAATAACCAGCGCCAGTCCGGCAAAGACCGGGATCGTGCCGATCACGAGCAGTGCCGCAACGATCAGGCCCCAGAGCAGCACTGGCACCGGATTGGCAATCGTCGCCCGGATCGAGGCGAGGACGGCGGCCACCGCTCCGACATCGCGGTCGAGCAACAGCGGAAAGGTAATCACGGATATCGACAGCACGACGAGCGCAAAGACGAAGCCGATCAGATTGCCCCAGATGATCAGCTGCATGCCCTCGGCCGTGCCGAAGACCTGGCGGAAGAAATCCGCCATGCTGCGCGGAAACACTTCACCGAGCAGGTTGCTGTAGAGCGTCTGCGCCGTCACCAGCCAGACGACGAAAAGCGCACAAAGCATCAGCCCGACTGCGACGATCGACGGCAGCGCCGGCGAATGGCGTACGTCGAGCGCATGCGTCCATGACGTGTCGAGGCCGGCCTCGCGCCGGCGGCTGATCTCGTAAAGGCCGATCGCTGCGATCGGGCCGATCAGCACGAAACCTGCCATCAGCGGAAAGACCATCGGCAAAAGATTGGCGCCCGATGACCAGAGCGTCAGGAAGACGCCGGCAATCGGGTACATCAGGCACAGGAACACATAATGCGACGGTTTCTCCATGAAATCGTCGTACCCGCGCTTCAGCGCGTCGAAGACGTCGGCGATACTGATGCGATTGACAACGGGCCGCGCTAAGCTTTCGCCTGCACCCGTCATGACATGAAATGCCGCCATGGCTTTCTCCTCCTCAGCCGAGACCTGGTCGGCGGCGGACACGCAATCGGCGGGCAAGCCGACACGAAATCCGCAACCGGCACTGGAGCAATATAGCAAACCAAAACGCCCGTGTCGCTCTCTCCCTTCACGTCCCCTCTTGACATCTTGGCCGAGCTTTCTCACATCGGCGGCACTATGAAAGCCTCAGACGCAGATATCCTCATCATTCCCGGCTACACCAACTCAGGGCCGAGCCACTGGCAGAGCCGCTGGGAGGCAAAGCTCAGCACGGCGCGGCGCGTCGAACAGGCCGAATGGACAAAGCCCGTCCGCGAGGACTGGATCGCCCGTATCGCCGAGGAAGTGAACGCCTCGACCCGTCCGGTCATCCTCGTTGCCCATTCGCTCGGCGTGGCCTCGGCGATCCACGCCATCCCGCATTTCCGCAAGCCGGTGGCGGGCGCCTTCCTCGTCGCCCCACCCGATGTCGCCAATCCCGACATCCGCCCGAAGCACCTGATGACCTTCGGCCCCTACCCGCGTGATCCGCTGCCCTTCCCGTCGATCACGGTGGCGAGCCGCAACGATCCGTTCGGCAGCTACGAACATGCCGACGATATCGCCGGCAGCTGGGGCTCCTTCATCGTCGATGCCGGCGAGGCAGGCCATATCAATGCCGATTCCGGTCACGGCCCCTGGCCCGAGGGCACGATGGTCTTCGCCCAGTTCCTAAGCAAGCTCTCCGCCTGATTGAGAAAAACAGGCTGCCCCGCTAGTTGCGCAAGTGCTTTCTAAGTCTTTCTTAATGGAATGACAGCAGACTGCACCGAGGTGAATTAAGCGAGACTGCCTGTGAAGAAAGCCCATCCAGAGGCCGATGATCCGCATAACGAGGCCTTAGCGGCCGAGGCAGGCGTCGGCAACGGGGCAGACGATGATTCCGACCTAGCGGAGCGGGAGAGCCGGTGGAACCATGCGCTCGTCGGCTCCGGCCTTGGCGTATGGGATCACAACTACCGTCTTGATCGCAAATATTACTCGCAGACGTGGAAGACCATGCGCGGCATGGCGCCCGACGAGGAAGCCGCTGGCGATTACGACACCTGGCTGCAGCTCGTCCATCCCGATGACCGCGATTTCGTCATCCACGCCATCGACCGGCAAAACGCCGGCGACCCGGATTACCAGGTCTTCGAATATCGCGAGCGCCACAGGGACGGTCACTGGATGTGGATCGACTGCCGCGGCGCCTGCGTCGAATGGAACGAGAGCGGCGTACCGTCGCGGATCGTCGGCACCGATACCGATATCACCGCCCGCAAGGAGGCCGAGGAGACGCTGTCGCGTTTGTCGCGCCGGCTCGATCTGGCGCTGGAGATTTCCCGCATCGGCGTCTTCGAGGCGGATATCGAGAATGAGACCGTCGAATGGGATGAGCGTCTCATCGCCATATACGGGCTGCAGGGCGCCCCACGCCAAATCGCCAGCGACGCCTGGGCGAAAAGCCTGCATCCCGATGACCGCGAGCGCGTGCTGGGCTTGTCCGACCGCAGCGTCGAAAGCGGAAGTGACTTCCAGCAGGAATACCGCATCATTCGCGGCGACGGCGCCGAACGCGTTATCCGCGCCCGCTCGGCCTTCTTCGTCGACGGCAACGGCCACCGCAAGCTGATCGGCGCCAATTGGGACGTCACCGGGGAGGTCGCGCTCCGAAACGAGCTGCAGCGCGCCAAGGATCTGGCCGAGGCCCGCAACCGCGAACTCGAAGCCGCCAAGGAGAGCATCGAGCACCTGGCGCTGCACGATTATCTCACCAGCCTGCCGAACCGCCGTTATCTCGACAAGATGCTGGACGAACGCTCCGCCGAATGCCGGGCCAAGGGCCTGGCGCTGGCGATCCTGCATATCGATCTCGACCGCTTCAAGCAGATCAACGACACGCTCGGCCACCGGGCCGGCGACGCCATGCTGCGGCATGCCGCAACCGTACTCAGAAATTCCGTCCGTGCCGCCGATTTCGTCGCCCGCATCGGCGGCGACGAATTCGTCATCCTCTGCATCGTCGATCCCGCATCGAAGAAGATCGGCGGCCTTGCCGAACGCGTCATCCGCGAATTGCGCAAACCCGTCCGATATGAGGGGCACGACTGCCGCTTCGGCGCCAGCATCGGCATCGCCATCGACAGCGGACCGACACTCGACGCCAAGCAGATGCTGCTCGATGCCGATATCGCGCTCTATCGTGCCAAGGGCCTGGGCCGCAATCGCTTCGAATTTTTCTCGGCTGCTGCCCGCCGCGACATCATCTCCGCCAAGCACCTCGCCGACGAGATCCTGATCGGCCTCGAGCGCAATGAATTCGTGCCCTTCTATCAGCTGCAGTTCGATGCCCGCACGCTGGATGTCGCAGGCGTCGAAACACTTGCCCGCTGGCAGCATCCGGTGCATGGGCTGCTGACGCCCGACCGCTTCCTCGATATCGCCGAAGACCTCGACGTCGTCTCGACCATCGACGCCCTGATCCTGGAGCGCGCCATGGCCGATCGCCGCGTCTGGATCAAGGACGGGCTGTCGGTTCCGAAAATATCGGTCAACGTTTCGGCCAGACGGCTCGCCGATCCCGATCTCGGTAAGAAACTCCGCGCCCTGAAAATCCAGCCCGGCACGTTCGCCTTCGAATTGCTGGAATCGATCTCGCTCGACGATTGCGACGAGGCGGTGGCCGCCAACCTGAAAAAGCTGCGCAAGCTCGGCATCGACATCCAGATCGATGATTTCGGCACCGGCCATGCCTCGATCGTCAGCCTGCTGCGCTTGAGCCCGAAGACATTGAAGATCGACCGCGAGCTGATCCGCATGCTGCCGCAATCGGCCGAGCAGCGCAAACTCGTCGGCTCGATCATCGACATCGGTCGCTCGCTGAACATCCTCGTCATCGCCGAGGGTGTCGAGACGGCCGATCATATCCGCATTCTCGAAGAACTCGACTGCGACACGCTGCAGGGTTATGCGCTTGCCCGGCCAATGCCGGCCATGCAGATCCCTTCCTTCATCCGTGCCGGAAGCTGGCGTCACGGGCAAATCGCCGCGCGCGCCCTGCAGACGCAGCTTCGTCACGCGCTGCCGAGCAGAGCCGCCAAATAAAGACCTGCATAAACCTCCCGCCATTTCGCCGTCATTTCACCGTATGGGAAAAGGCGGTAGACTCGTCTTGCGAATTCATTCGATTCTCTTGGCGGTATTTCGTAAAATCCGGAAGCCGGAACCACGAAATCCGGAAACCGGGGCCAGAAATCCCGAAACCGGCGAAGGAGGGACAGGCGGATTGTGAAACACACTCTTTTCCTTTAAGGGGACGCCACGAGATCGATCCACTCGCGCTATCCCAAGAGCGCCAACAATAGAGAATGACCACGATGAACCGTCGCCGCCGTATCTACGAGGGCAAGGCAAAGATCTTGTATGAGGGCCCGGAACCGGGCACTTTGATCCAGTTCTTCAAGGACGATGCCACCGCCTTCAACAAGAAGAAACACGAAGTCATCGATGGCAAGGGCGTCCTCAATAACCGCATCTGCGAATATATCTTCAGCCATCTGAACAAGATCGGCATCCCTACTCATTTCATCCGCCGGCTCAACATGCGCGAGCAGCTGATCAAGGAAGTAGAGATGATCCCGCTGGAGATCGTCGTGCGCAACGTCGCCGCCGGTTCGCTCGCCAAGCGCCTCGGGATCGATGAAGGCGTGGTACTGCCGCGCTCGATCATCGAATTCTATTACAAATCAGACGCGCTTGACGATCCGATGGTCTCCGAAGAGCACATCACCGCCTTCGGCTGGGCCAATCCGGCCGAGCTCGACGACATCATGGCGTTGGCCATCCGCGTCAACGACTTCATGACCGGCCTCTTCCTCGGCGTCGGCATCCAGCTCGTCGACTTCAAGATCGAATGCGGCCGCCTCTTCGAAGGCGATATGATGCGCATCATCCTTGCCGACGAAATCTCGCCGGACAGCTGCCGGCTCTGGGATATCGAGACCCACGAGAAGATGGACAAGGATCGTTTCCGCCGCGATCTCGGCGGGCTGCTCGAAGCCTATTCCGAAGTTGCCCGCCGTCTCGGCATCATCAATGAAAATGAGCCTGTGCGCGGCACCGGCCCGGTTCTGGTCAAGTAAAGCAGGGAAGACAAAGTGATCAAGGCTCGTGTCACCGTCACGCTGAAAAACGGCGTTCTCGATCCGCAGGGCAAGGCTATCGAAGGCGCGCTTGGTGCCCTCGGCTTCTTGGGCGTCGGCCATGTAAGACAGGGCAAGGTCTTCGACCTGGAGCTGGAAAGCGCCGACAAGGCCAAGGCAGAGGCCGACCTCAAGGCCATGTGCGAAAAACTGCTCGCCAACACGGTAATCGAGAACTACGCGATCGCGATCGACTGACGATCAGAGACCCGTGGTCCGGCGGACTTTGAGGATTTGGCGTCATGACGAAGACAAAGCTGGAGACGGAAGTCTCGAAATTTATGAGCTATGTTTTGCGCCATGCGCCTGATGCCGCGGGTTTGACGCTCGATGCCGAAGGCTGGGTATCGTTCGATGCGCTCGAAAAAGCGGTGGCATCGAAATACGATGTTTCCCGCGCCGATATTGTCGAGATCGTCGAAAACAATCCGAAGAAGCGCTTCACTCTCGCCGACAACAAAATTCGCGCCAATCAGGGTCATAGCGTCGAGGTCGATCTCGCCTTGAACCCGGTGGAACCGCCCGCAGCACTTTATCACGGCACGTCTCTGACGAACTGGCAGGCGATCGAGCGCGAAGGCTTGAAGAAGATGCAGCGGCACCACGTTCATCTGTCGGCGGATGTCGAAACCGCGAAAATCGTCGCAATGCGCCGCAAGGGTGAGTATGTCATCCTGCGTGTGGACGCGGCCCGCATGTTTTCAGAAGGCCATTCTTTCTTTGTCTCCGACAATGGGGTATGGCTCGCCGAAAGCGTTCCAGTTCAATATCTTTCGCCAGACGCGGGGACCCCATGAAATCAGCCGTCGTTCAACTTCCGGGCCTCAACCGCGACCGCGATATGATCGCCGCCTTGACCAAGATTTCCGGGAAGCCCCCGGTGACGATCTGGCAGACGGAGACTGAGATCCCCGATGTCGACCTGATCGTTATCCCCGGCGGCTTCTCCTATGGCGATTACCTGCGCTGCGGCGCTATCGCGGCCCGCATGCCGGTCATGCAGGCAATCATCGACAAGGCGGCAAAGGGCGTGAAGGTGCTCGGCGTCTGCAACGGCTTCCAGATCCTCGTCGAGGCCGGCCTGCTGCCTGGCGCGCTGATGCGCAATGCCTCGCTGAAATTCGTCTGCCGCGAGATCAAACTCGAAGTCGTCAATGCCGAGACGGATTTCACCCGTGCTTACGCGCAAGGCCAGGTCATCCGCTGCCCGGTCGCTCATCACGACGGTAATTACTTCGCCGACGAAGCAACGCTGGCTCAGATCGAAGGCAATGGTCAGGTGGTCTTCCGTTATGCCGAGGGCACCAATCCGAATGGCTCGATCAGCGACATCGCCGCGGTCATGAACGAAAAGGGCAACGTTCTCGGCATGATGCCGCATCCCGAGAACCTGATCGAAGCCGCCCATGGCGGTTCGGACGGCCGCGGCCTCTTCGCCTCGGCGCTCGACGTCATCGCCGCCTGATCTACAGCGCCGCGCCTCTTTTCAGATACGCGAACATCGCTGTGGCACTTTGAATTCATAATCCTTTTATCCGGATCCGGAGCAAGATCGATGCGCCCTCGCCATTCTGTCGCTAACGCTGCCCTGCTCGCCACTCTCGCAGCCATGGTCGCAGCCTGCCAGACGCCGGCGCCGACGACGGGTCCGAACCGCGCCGCGCTGCCGACGATGGAACGCGTTGCGCTCGCCGCCAATGCCTGCTGGTTCAAGTCGGGCGATCCGGCTTTTGCTGCGTACAAGCTTGCGCCGGAACTTAATTCCTTCTCCGGCCGCCCGCGCATTCTGGTCGTCCACAAGGGCAGCCCGGAAAGCCGGCCGCTGCTCGTCGTTCAGGCCGAGGGAAGCCCGTCGCGCCTCCAGGCCTTCGGTCCGATGATGTCGGAGCCGGTCGCCGGCCGTATCGCCGCCGACGTCAATCGCTGGTCCGGTGGCAATAAGGCCTGCAGCTGACCGCTGCGATCAGCGCCCAGGCTCGATCAATCCCAGAAGAACGACTTGCCGACTTCGCGCGCGGCATCGGACTGCGACACGCCGATATCCTTGAGTTCGCTCGCCGTCAGATTTCTCAGTGCCCGGCGGCCTTCCCGCTTCTGATTCCAAAAAAGAATCGCCGCCCAGATCCGCCCCAAACGTGTCGTCGCCTCGGCAGGCGCGTCGGGCAGGACGATCTGTCTCCTATCGTCGTAAGAGACAATCGGTACAATCGGCATTTTGATCTCAAGCAAGGCAGACATTCCAGAAATCCTCTCGGTTGTCCGTTGGAATTGACTCTTAATCTTGACAGGGGCAATGTGACAATATAGGTAATTGTCACCATGACAAATTGGCTTCCCGATCTCTCCCGCGGTTCCGGTCCGGTCTATCTCCGGCTTGCCGACAGCATCGAAACTGCCATCGCCAGCGGCGCCCTGCCCGCCGGCAGCAAATTGCCGCCGCAACGCAACCTCGCTTACGATATCGGGGTGACCATCGGCACGATCGGCCGCGCCTATGCATTGGTGCACGAGCGCGGCCTGGTCGCAGGCGAGGTCGGGCGCGGCACTTATGTGCTGAACCGTTCAGAAACCCAGCCTGGGGAACAGACCGACCCGCTGACTGTCTCGCTTGGCGGCACCCGCGTCCAGGACGCGCCTGCAGACAAGATCCGCTTTGATACCACTGCCGCCCCGGACCTTGGCCAGGGAAAGATCATATCCGGCATCCTCGCCAAAATCGGTGAGCAGCATCTCGCCGAGATTTCATCCTATTCCCGCACTTTTCCGCGCAACTGGTTTGAAGCCGGCCGCCTCTGGCTTGCCCGCGGCGGCTGGACGCCGGAGGCCGAAAACATCGTGCCGACACTCGGCGCTCATGCGGCGGCGATCGCCGTCATCGCCGCCGTCTCGGCGCCGGGCGACAAGATCGTCTTTGAGGATCTCACTTACACCCAGGTCAGCCGCAGCGCCCGCCTTCTCGGCCGCCGCACGCTGACTGTCGAGTCCGATGAACTCGGCGTGATCCCGGACGATTTCGAGCGGCTCTGCCAGCAGCAGCATCCGAAGATCGCCTTCCTGATGCCGACCGTCCACAATCCCACCGTGGCGATCATGCCCTACGAGCGGCGCGCGGCAATCGCCGCAATCGCCAGGAAACACGGCGTTTGGCTGATCGAAGACGATCTCTACGGCGGCATGGCCGACGATGAGACGCCACTGCTCGCCTCGCTTGCCCCCGATCGAACGTTCCTCGTCAACGGCTTGTCGAAATCGGTGGCCGCTGGTGTGCGCGGCGGCTGGGTCGCATGCCCGCCACATTTTGCCCAGCGCATCCGGGTGACGCACAAGATGATCACCGGTGGTCTGCCCTTCATCCTGGCGGAGACCTGCGCGCGCCTCGTTGAAAGCGGTATCGCCCACGAGATCCGCAAGCAGAGCGTCGAGGAACTCTCCCGGCGCGTCCGGCTTGCCCGGGAGCAATTGCAGGGCTTCGATTTCACGTCGCACCTGCACGCGCCCTTCCTCTGGCTGAAATTGCCGGAGCCCTGGATGTCGGGCACCTTCAAGAATGCCGCCTTCCGAGACGGCGTGCTCGTCGACGACGAGGACGAGTTCAAGGCAGCCCGCGGGGAGAAATCCTATCATCGCGTTCGCATCGGTTTTTCCTCGCCGAAGACGGGGCAGGAACTGATCTCCGGCCTGATGATTCTGCGCCGGCTGCTGGAAAATGGCGGTTCCGCCTATGACGGTGAAATATGACGTGTTGCAGATACACGTCATAATTTAGAAAAACGCCAGAGCCTGTTCACAGCGCTTCACTGACTCAACCTCCATGTTACCTCTTTGTTATTCGCGCCTAACGCGAATCAAAGGACAGGATATGAGGGTCGGCTTCGGAAGAATCGCGTTGGTTTTTTGAGTGCCGCGTCAGCAGCAGCGGTAACCCGAACCTTGATGGCAGGTTCGGCAAATGCCGGCGAGCAGATATTCGATGAACTGCGTTTTGGGGTTTCGACCTCGGTGCAATCGGGCCATTCCAGGGAAGACGGCGTCTTTCCTGAGATTACCGCTCTCTTCGATCCTTTCGGATCTGACACGGCCGTCGGCTGGCAGCAGCAGTTGTTACACCCCCGTGTCCATCTCGGCACCTCGATCGGCACGTCGGGCGAGGTCCCCCAATTCTTCACAGGTTTCGCCTGGACGGTCAATTTCAACGAGAAGCTCTTTGCCGAAGCCGGCTTCGGCGGCGTTATCCATACGGCGATCTCAAGGGCAATGGCGATGGCCCGGAACTCGGCTGTCGCGTTCTGTTCCGCGAATATGCCGGCGCCGGCTACCGTTTCAATCCTCACTGGAACCTGATGGCCCAGATCGCCCACTCCTCGCATGCCAATCTCTGCGACGGCCCGAACGACGGCGTGACACGCGCCGGCCTGCAGGTTGGCTACAAGTTCTGACCGGTTTGACCCCTTGTGGGAAAAGCCTGCCCGCCCTCTGTTGACGGCAAGCTTTTTTCTGTCGCGCGTCGCCGCTACATAAGCTAAAGACAGCGCAAAACGCGCCAGGGACTTTCCGCTCATGACCATTCCAAACACCATGCCGATCACGCCGGAACTCATTGCAAGCCATGGCCTGAAACCGGACGAGTACCAGCGCATTCTCGATCTGATCGGCCGCGAACCGACTTTTACCGAACTCGGTATCTTCTCGGCCATGTGGAATGAGCACTGCTCCTACAAATCCTCGAAGAAGTGGCTGCGCACGTTGCCGACCACGGGGCCGCGCGTCATCCAGGGCCCGGGCGAAAATGCCGGCGTGGTCGATATCGATGATGGCGATTGCGTCGTCTTCAAGATGGAGAGCCACAACCACCCCTCCTATATCGAACCCTACCAGGGGGCCGCGACCGGCGTTGGCGGCATCCTGCGCGACGTCTTCACCATGGGTGCGCGCCCGATCGCCGCCATGAACGCGTTGCGCTTCGGCGAGCCGGATCACCCGAAGACCCGCCATCTGGTCTCCGGCGTCGTCTCCGGCGTCGGCGGCTACGGCAATTCCTTCGGCGTGCCGACCGTCGGCGGCGAAGTCGAGTTCGATGCCCGCTATAACGGCAACATCCTCGTCAACGCCTTTGCCGCCGGCATCGCCAAATCCAACGCCATTTTCCTGTCCGAGGCCAAGGGCGTCGGCCTTCCGGTCGTCTATCTCGGCGCCAAGACCGGCCGCGACGGCGTCGGCGGCGCGACGATGGCATCGGCCGAATTCGACGAATCGATCGAGGAAAAGCGCCCGACCGTTCAGGTCGGCGACCCCTTCACCGAAAAGTGCCTGCTCGAAGCCTGCCTTGAGCTGATGCAGACCGGCGCCGTCATCGCCATCCAGGACATGGGTGCGGCCGGCCTCACCTGCTCGGCCGTCGAAATGGGCGCCAAGGGCGATCTCGGCATCCTGCTCGAGCTCGACAAGGTGCCGGTGCGCGAAGAGATGATGACCGCCTACGAGATGATGCTGTCGGAAAGCCAGGAGCGCATGCTCATGGTGCTACAGCCGGAGAAGGAAGCGGAAGCCAAGGCGATCTTTGTCAAATGGGGCCTCGACTTTGCCATCGTCGGTAAAACGACAGACGACCTGCGCTTCCGCGTCATGCATCAGGGCGAGGAAGTCGCCAATCTGCCGATCAAGGATCTCGGCGACCAGGCGCCGGAATATGACCGCCCCTGGCGCGAATCCGGCAAGCAGGCTCCCCTGCCCGCTAATCTCGTCGCAGCCCCTGAGGATTACGGCCAGGCGCTGCTCCAGCTTGTCGGCTCCGCCAATCAGTCGAGCCGCCGCTGGGTCTACGAGCAGTACGACACGCTGATCCAGGGCAATTCGCTGCAGCTTCCGGGCGGCGATGCCGGTGTCGTGCGCGTCGACGGCCACCCGAGCAAGGCGCTCGCCTTCTCCTCCGACGTCACCCCGCGTTATGTCGAGGCCGACCCCTTCGAAGGCGGCAAGCAGGCAGTCGCCGAGTGCTGGCGCAACATCACCGCGACGGGTGCCGAGCCGCTCGCCGCCACCGACAATCTCAATTTTGGCAACCCCGAAAAGCCCGAAATCATGGGCCAGTTCGTCGAAGCGGTGAAGGGCATTGGCGAAGCCTGCCGCGCGCTCGACTTCCCGATCGTCTCAGGTAACGTCTCGCTCTACAACGAGACCAACGGCGTCGCCATCCTGCCGACCCCGACAATTGCGGGCGTCGGCCTGCTGCCGGATTGGCGCCAGATGACCCGCATCGGCTCCGCCAATGACGGCGACAAGGTGATCATGATCGGCGTCGACGGCAGCCACCTCGGCCAGTCGGTCTACCTCCGCGATGTGCTCGCCAGCCGCGAAGGTCCGGCACCCGAAGTGGATCTGTTTGCCGAGCGGCGCAACGGCGATTTTGTCCGCTCCGTCATCCGCAACGGCCAGGCGACCGCCTGCCACGATATTTCGTCGGGCGGCCTTGCTGTGGCGCTCGCCGAAATGGCCATGGCATCGAACAAGGGCCTGATGATCGATCTCGACGAAGGCAAAGGCGCGCCGCATGCGCTGCTCTTCGGCGAAGACCAGGCTCGCTACATCTTGACGGTGCCTGCCGACGTGGCAAATTTCGTCTGCGCCAATGCAGAAGGCGCCGGCGTTCCTTTCCGCCGCCTCGGCACGGTCGGCGGGACGGCGCTCGTCGTCGGCGATCTGATCGCGCTGCCGATTCAGCAATTGCGCGATGCCCATGAATCGTGGTTCCCTGATTTCATGGAAGGCCGCGGCGAACTCGCCGCGGAATGATGCGCAAGGAGTAACGATCATGGCCATGAAACCCGGCGATATCGAAGACATGATCAAGGCTGGGATTCCCGGTGCCAAGGTGACGATCCGCGATCTGGCGGGCGACGGCGATCATTACGCCGCCGAAGTCGTCGCCGAAGTCTTCCGCGGCAAGAGCCGCGTGCAGCAGCACCAGATGGTCTACGAGGCGCTGAAGGGCAATATGGGCGGCGTGTTGCACGCGCTGGCGCTGCAGACCTCCGCGCCGGAATAGGCTCGTCCTGTGGATAAACGACGCCTGGCGCTTGGGTCTAACCCCTAACTTAAATGTGGCATCCAAGTAGATATTAATGCCGAATCCCGTGCGGCATGAACGTTTCGCGTGGTTTATCTTGCTGGAAAAATCTTCATGAAGCACTCTGCGCACTCACCTGTCGCGGAATGCTTGTTTTCGCGACGTCGCAAAATCCAGTCGCAAAACTGCCGCCTTAATTGGAAGTTTTGCTACGCCTGTCTTGAATATCACCGGCTAAATAGCTCTCCAGCCCATCCAGCAGCGCGCTCCAGCCGTGTTCTCGCCCTTCAGCGCCGTCGCTCGGCGGGATGACGCATAACTGTTCCACGTAAGTCAGCTTCGTCCCGCCGCCATGGTCGGAGAACAGCAGGGTCGCCAGCGACACCGTATGGATACGACCATTGAGGGCCATCGAATAGGCAAACACAATCCTCTTGGATTCCTTGATCTCGAAATAGTGCGTCTGGTTGGTGTGGGTTCCCATGTCCGTGACAAAGCTGCTGCGCTCGGCTCCTCCCTCGCGAAAGTCGCATTCCGCCAGTCCTTCACCGAACCATGCTTTCTTCTTTTCGGGAATCGCCCACGCCGCCCAGACGTGATCCACGCAATTGGAAAAAACGCGCTCGATGGTAATCGATCTGTGCTCTTGTTCTGTTTTTGTCACTTTACTGCTCCTGATTTAGGAAGTTGCCAAGTCTGTCGAAACGTTCCTCAAGCCCGGCGCGGTGCTGACGGACCCAATGTTCCACCCGCATCAGCGAGTCTGGTACGAGGCTGACCGTTCTCACTCGCCCGGATTTGCTTGACGCGATGACGCCCGCGTTTTCGAGTACGCGGAGGTGCTTCAGGAACGAGGGGCCTGCCATATCGAACGGCCGCGACAGATCGGTCACCGAGGCAGGTCCATCCACGAGCCGTTCGACGACTGCGAGCCGGGTCGGGTCGGACAAAGCCCCGAAAATCTTCGGGACGCTCACATCATAGGTATCCATATGGCTATCTTTACAGAGAGCTGATGGATCGGTCAAGATAGATATCCATACGGCTACCTTTTTTTGACTGGGCACGCTTTGAGCAAGGGATATGAAGCTTGTTCGCACTTGTTTGTCGCAAGATTTCTAACTTCCGCGACAAACGGCCGGCACTGAACTTTCCTGTCAATGTCGCAAGAAACTGCTCGCAAAAGTGGGAGTTTCGCGACAGGGATTTGCGACGGGGCTGGGGCGCTCAGCCGGGCATTCGCTTTTCATCGGGGCTGGCGAAGACCGATGCCGGCATCGGCCCTGATGTCATCAGCGTGAAATCGAAGGGCGCCTTCAGGTCCGGCCCGAGCACATATTGCCGGTGGACGCGCAGCTGGTCCTTGCGGATCTTGCGATAGTGTTTGCGCGTCAGCATCTGCTTGACGCGGATAAGGATGATCTTTGCCTCGTTTGCATCCGGATGGCCACACACGGAAACGACGGGCACCTTGTAGAAATTGATCGAGTCCGTCAGACACTGCACGTCGAGCCAGGAAATGTCCTCGCACCGGGCAATCAGCCCGACGCGGGCACGCAGCTGCGTTGCCGATGACAGCAGCGCGCATTGCAGGATGGCGCTGCCGAGGGTCGCAAACACCACGCGCTTGCCCTTGAAGATCTCCGGCTCCCTTTCCAGCAATATGCCGATGACATGGGCGGCAACGTTCGACCCCATGCTGTGCGAGGAGATCACATATTCGTCCGCCTCTTGCGCCAGCGCCTTGCGCACGGCAGCCGCCCGGTCTTCCAGCCAGTCGTTGAAATCCGTCCGGTCCATGCGGCCGAGCGCCACCGCCATTTTCCAATCGGCAAACAGATGCAGCGTATGGAAGCGTTCGGAAAACGGCAGGAAGGCGAAGATGAAGAAGCAGAGCGCGAGCGGCCCGCTCCACAGCATGTGCCACGGTGAAAAGCCGAGACCATAGGGCAGCACAGCGATTTGCACCGTCAGCGCAATCGCCAGCGCCGTCAGCAGGAACGGAAAGAGGAAGAATAGGCCGAAGCGCCAGGCATGGCGGAAATATCCCCGCATGCCGCCTTCCAATATGATCTGGGCGCAACTGCGGAAACCCGTAATGATCTGGCTCAGCGTATTGCCGCCGCGCAGCCGGCTTACCAGCGCGTCGTGATCGACCATGTGGATCCAGCTCTTCGTCTGCCAGCCAGGAGAACCAGTGCCTGCCTCGGGCGCCGTGCCGGCTGCCTCAGGCGCCGCGTCAACGGCTGCCTCGGGCGCCGCGTCAGCGGCTGCCCCGCTGCCCGTCGTGACCTCGAAACTGAGGGGATCGCTTCCCGCTGCAGGCGCCCCCACCTCAACTGAATAGCCCCAGACGGCAGCACTCTGCTTGGCAGAACGTTCGTAACGCGCCCTGTGGGCGGCGCCGTCAAGCGGCTCAAATCCGGCGAAGTGTAGGACGACCCGCTTTTCGATCAGTTTCATTCCACCTTCCGGCCGGGCGAATGGCCGGCATGTTGCTTGTGATCCTCGCTGCTTTGCCGCTGATATCGGCAAAAAAGCAGCTCCGGCCTCGAAGCCGTCTTGCTAACGGAACTCTTCCGGAATTCAATAGCACCCATGTCGTTTCCACCACGAACGGAGGGTTTTGTGGCCGATCTCGTCAAAGAATTGATATCAGGCGTCGTCGATAGCGTGCTGAAGGAAATCCTCAAGAAAACCACCGGCCGCGCCACGACGAAGCGCAAGAAGAGTAAAACGCGCGGCGCGTCGACGACGGCTGCAGCGCGCAAGCCAGCCTCGACCGCCCGCAAGACGGCGACGACACGCAAGCCCGCCCGCAAACAGGTGAGCAAGCGCCGCACTGCCGCCGGCCGCAGCCGCCAGCGCAGCAGCTAATGCATGTTGCCCGGAAGTGTGCAGCGGTTCCGGGATAACGACATGCATAAAAACAAAGGACTAAAGCGCGTCGCATGAATCAAGTTTGATGCGACGTGCTTTAGTGCCCGGTGCCTTCGCGGGCACCGATCTTGCAGATTTTTTGGGGGGGGCCTGAGCCAGTGAAACGTATTTTGAAAATTGTCCTCGCGGCCGTTGTCGCGATCTGTCTCATCGCCGTCGCCGGCGTCTACGCCCTGTCGGAGATGCGCCTTTCCAGAACCTACGATATCGCGGCCTCCGATTTTGCCGTCAAGACGACGCTGTCCCCGGAAGAGGCCGAACGCCGCGCCCGCACGCTGATGTGCGGCGGCTGCCATCACGATGCCGGCAACGTGCTGATCGACGAGCCCGGCGTCGGTCGCATCGTCGCGCCGAACCTGACCCGCCTGGTGCCCATGTACAGCGATGCCGAGCTCGTGCGTCTCATTCGCCACGGCGTCAAGAAGGACGGCACCGGCGTCTTGATCATGCCGGCTGGTAATTTCGCCAATATTACTGACGACGACATGGCAGCACTTATCGCCTGGCTTCGCACCCTGAAGCAACTTCCCGACGCCGTTGCGGGAGGAACACAATGGGGGCCGCTCGGCCGAGTGGGCCTGGCGCTCGACAAGATCCCCTTCGAGGCAGATCTGGTGCTTGCCGTCATCGCCCCCGCCGCCACGCGCCCGGCCGATATCGGTGAATATGCCTTTAGGACCGATTGCAGCCACTGCCACAATCTCGATACGGCGAAACAGTCCGAAGCCTTTCTTGCCCCGGCGCTGAAGCCCCTGGCACAATCCTATTCGGCTGCCGATTTCAAGAACCTGCTGCGCACCGGAAAGGGTGTCGGAGGCCGCGACCTCGGCGTGATGACCCAGGTTTCGCAGTGGGATTTCAAATATTTCACCGATACTGAAATCGAACAGATTCAGGCTTATCTCACCCACCAACCGTAACGTGCCAGCAACAGCCCCGGAGAGGCCTGCGATAATTGGTCTTTTTTTGGTTTGGGCGGCTGGAATTCCTGCTGCCGCATGCTATCTAAAGACAACGATTGAAACGGCGGGCCTTTAACCCGCCTGTTGAAAGGATTTGGTTCTATGAGCGGCATTAACGAATTCATCGCCAACGAAATCAAGAGCAACGACGTCGTCCTCTTCATGAAGGGCACGCCGCAGTTTCCGCAGTGCGGTTTCTCCGGGCAGGTCGTGCAGATGCTCGATTACATCGGCGTCGACTACAAAGGCGTCAACGTGCTCGCCGATTCGGAGATCCGCCAAGGTATCAAGGAATATTCCAACTGGCCGACGATCCCGCAGCTTTACATAAAGGGTGAATTCGTCGGCGGCTGTGACATCGTCCGGGAAATGTTCCAGGCCGGTGAGTTGCAGCAGCATCTCCAGGAAAACGGCATCACCGTGCGCGGCGCCGCCTGATCGGTCACCGGGCGTCCGCCCGGTTTCCAAATCTGTAATCTTGAGTCCGAGGCGCTGCGGCTAGCAGCGCCTTAGCCTGTTTATGGGAATTTCATTGTGACAGATTCATCACAAGCCGTGTCCGCGGGCCGCCTGCCCATGGGCAAGCGAGAATTTATCGCGCTCGCCGCCTTCCTGATGGCCGTCAACTCTCTGGCGATCGATATCATGCTGCCGGCCTTGCAGCAGATCGGCGCGAGCCTCGGCGTCGAGAGCGAAAATCATCGCCAATTCGTCGTCTCCACCTATCTGCTCGGTTTCGGCTGTGCCCAGCTGTTCTACGGACCGCTGTCTGACCGTTTCGGCCGCCGTACGCCGCTCTTGATCGGTCTCGTCATCTACATTCTCTCCGCCATCAGTATCGTCTTCGTCCCCACCTTCGCCGGCTTGCTCGCCCTGCGCTTTGTCCAGGGCGTCGGTTCGGCGGCAACCCGCGTCATCACAGTCTCCATTGTCCGCGATATCTATGGCGGCCGGCAGATGGCCGAAGTCATGTCGCTGATCATGATGGTCTTCATGATCGTGCCGGTGATTGCGCCCGGCACCGGCCAGATCGTCATGTTCTTCGGCAACTGGCATCTGATCTTCCTCTTCATCGCCGCCATGGCGACTGGTATCGCCGTCTGGGCCTATCTCCGTCTGCCGGAAACCCTGCACCCCACCAATGTCCGCCCCTTCACCGCCCGCTCGATCTTCGGCGCATTCAAGCTGGTGCTGACCAATCGCACGGCGCTTTGCTACACCATCGCCAGCACCTTCATCTTCGGCGCGCTGTTCGGCTTCATCAATTCCGCCCAGCAAGTCTATGTCGGCATTTACGATCTCGGCGTCTATTTCCCCTTCGCCTTCGCCGGCGTGGCGATCTTCATGTCGCTGTCGTCCTTCTTCAATTCGCGCTTCGTCGGCAAACTCGGCATGCGCCGCCTGTCGCACGGCTCGCTCATCGGCTTCATCGCCATCAACACCATCTGGCTGATCGTCCAGATGGCGAGTTCCGAGCCGATGCCCTTTGCTCTATTCATCTCCTTCTTCGGCCTTGCCATGTTCCAGTTCGGCTGGATCGGCTCGAACTTCAATTCGCTCGCCATGGAGCCGCTCGGCCACGTCGCCGGCACCGCCTCCTCCGTGCTCGGTTTCATGAGCACGGTCGGCGGCGCCCTGATCGGTGCCGGCATCGGTCAGGCCTTCGACGGCACCGCATTGCCGATGGTCGCGGGTTACTTTTTCGTGTCGATAATCGGCCTCGTCTTCGTGCTGATCGCCGAGAAGGGCCGCCTCTTCCAACAGCAGAACCCGGCCGTCTGAACGGCCGGCCTCCTCCGCATCCGGGATTTCACCACATGACGCTGCCGCATAAGCCGCACCAGGAAAACCAGGGCTCCCGCCGCATCGGGATGGGCTTTGGCGAATTCGTGGTCACCATCGCCCTCATGACCGCCAGCGTCGCCATGGCGATCGACAGCATGCTGCCGGCATTGCCCAATATCGGCCATTCCCTCGGCGTCACCAATCCCAACGACGCGCAGCTGATCATCGGCGTGTTCTTCCTGGGCTTCGGAGTCTCGCAGATATTCTTCGGCAGCCTTTCGGATACGTTCGGCCGCCGAAACATCCTGCTCGGCGGCCTGGTTTGCTACGTCTTCGGAATGCTGGCCGCCGCAGCGACAGGCAGCTTCGAAATGCTGCTCATCATGCGTTTCGTCCAGGGTATCGGCGGTGCGGCCGTGCGCATCACCACCATGGCCATGGTGCGCGACTGCTTCGGCGGCCGCGAGATGGCCCGTGTCATGTCCTATGTGATGATCGTCTTCATGATCGTGCCGATCGTTGCCCCATCCGTCGGCCAACTCATCATCCTCTACGCCAATTGGCACTGGATCTTCATCCTGCTCGGCATCATCGCCATGATCCTGTTCGTCTGGGCTTTTCTGCGGCTGAAAGAATCGCTGCCGCCGGAAGAGCGGTTGCCGCTGTCGGTTGGCTCTGTCGTCGACGGCTTCAAGACCGTGCTCACCAACCGCATCACCTGCGGTTACATGATCGGTCTCACCATGTTTACCGGCGTCATCAGCGCTTACGTGATCTCGGTGCAGCAGGTGTTCGGCGAGGTTTATGGCCTTGGCGACTGGCTGCCAATTGCTTTTGCCGCGACCGCCGGCGGCATCGCTGTGGCCAATTTCGCCAACGGATTCTTCGTCCGCACATTCGGCATGCGCCGCATCTCGCACGCCGCCCTGCTGATCTTCACGGCGCTGTCGGCAGCAGGCTTCTTCTATTCGCTGGCCGGCAAGCCGGATTTCGCCATCGCCTACGGCATCTTTACTATCGTGCTGATGATGTTTGCCGTGATCGCCACCAATTTCACCGCCATCAGCCTCGAGCCGATGGGCAATCTCGCCGGCACCGCCACCGCGATCACTGGCTTCGTCTCGACGACAGCAGGCGCCATCCTCGGCGGCCTGGTCGGCCAGATGTTCAACGGCACGGTGCAACCGCTCTTCGGCGGCTTCGCGCTCTTTGGCGCAGTCACGATCGCGGCCACGCTCTGGGCGGAGAACGGCAAACTCTTCACGCATCCTGGAGATAGCCCGCAGCTGGATCCAGGTGCTGCCCACTTCTGACACCGAAAACGATTGGCGGCAGTGCGCGAAGGCATCCCAGTGAACGACCGAATTCTGATCAGGCCCTACACGCCAGGCGACGTGGACGCTACAATTGACATTTTCCTGCGCGCCATTCGAGAAGTCTCGTCGAAGGACTATTCAGCGACTGAGATCGAGGCCTGGGCAAAGGTGGAAGACCGCAGCCGATGGGCGGAGCGAAGGATCAGCAGGCCTGCCTGGATCGCGGAATTTGACGGAAAGCCGGCAGGATTTTCGGATCTGACTGGCGACGGCTGCCTGGACATGATGTTCGTGCACCCCGACTTTCAGGGGCTCGGCATCGCAAGCCGTCTGTTGAGAAGGGTCGAGGATGAAGCGCTGAGGCTCGGCTTTGGCCGAATCTACACGGAAGCCAGCCGAACGGCCAGACCGTTCTTCGAGCGCAAAGGCTTCTGGGTGGTTACAAAGCAGATCGTCGCGAAACGCGGCCAAAGCCTGGAGAACTTCCTCATGGAGAAGCTCTATGGATAATTTTCGGCAAGTAGAACGAATGCCGCAGCGGACATTTCATGCCTTCAGACAGTGAACACCTCACGCCGCAGCACCTCCCACGAGGCCTTGTCAGGGGCAATCAGCAGCCCACCATCAAGATGATGCGGCAGGTAGGGCGAGCCGTCGAGACGCGCCGCATGGGCACCTGCCTCCTGCGAGATCAGCGTGCCGGCCAGGTGATCCCAGGGCATCAGCTTGTTGTACATCAGGTAATGCACATGGCCGCCGGCAAAGGTGCGGTATTCGTGAGCGGCACAGCGGTAATTGGTGAGGAAGCGCACTTTGGCGAGATTGCCGAGCACATCGGCCCGCTTCTCCTGCGGCAGGTAACCGGTCGAGGCCATGCCGACCATCTGCGCCAGCGCGACAGGCTCGGCCACGCGCAGCCGCTGCGCCTCGCCATCCGGCCGGCGCAGCCAGGCGCCGCTGCCCTTTTCCGCCATCACCCAGTCGTCGCCCATCGGATCGTAGATGATGCCGGCAATGGTCTCGCCGCCTGATATGACGGCGGCCATGACGCCGAAGGCCGGGATGCCGGAGGCGAAATTGAACGTGCCGTCGACCGGATCGACGACGATCGCCAGATCAGCATCGGCAAGCCTGCCGAGCAGCGCCGGGTCGGCCGCGACCGATTCCTCGCCGACGAACAGCGCCTCCGGCCAGAGCTGTGCGGCTTCCGTCTTGATCATCCGCTCGGCCTGCTCGTCGGCCTCGGTGACGAGATCGGTCGCCTCGCTCTTGGCGCGCACCTCATCCTGGCGGAGCCGGCGGAAGCGCGGCAGGATCTCCGCCTTCGCCGCGCGGCGCAGCAGGTCGGCAAGAACGGTCACGTCGACAGTCACAGTCATGTCAAATCCTTTCGGTCCGGCTTTTTAGGAGGGGCCTTAGATCAGTTGCCGATGATCTCGCGCCGGATCAGCTGCCAGCTGTCCTTATCGGGTGCAGAAATGATGCCGCCCGTGGTCTCGCCGGGGCGATAGGGCGTGCCGTCGAATTTCGCCGTATGGCCGCCGGCCTCCTGATGCGCGAGCACGCCGGCCAGGTGATCCCAAGGCATAAGCTTCGCATGGCCGATGAAATGCAGCTTGCCGGAGGCGACCATCCAATATTCATGGGCCGAGCAATTGAAGGCGAAGGTCATTTTGATCTTCGCCATGTTGGCTGAGATGCGCGAGCGATCCGGATCCTCCATATGCCCCCACGAAATGCCGCCGACCATCTGGTTCAAGGAAGCGGGTTCAGCCACTTTCAACTTTGTCGACTGCCCATCCTGCCGCGTCAGGAAGGCGCCCGCGCCCTTGATCGCCGTCACGGTGTCGCCGAGAACGGGATCGTGAATGATGCCGGCGACGGTTTCACCCCTGACAGTCACCGCAAGGATCGTCCCGAAGACCGGAAGCCCGGCGGCGAAATTGAACGTGCCGTCGACAGGGTCGATAACGAAGGCAAGTTCGGCATCGGCAAGTGCCGGCACGACGGACCGGTCAGCGTCATAGGCTTCCTCACCGACGATGAGCGCTGAGGGAAAGCGCTCTTTCAGGGCCGCGGTAATCCTATGTTCGGCAAGCAGGTCCGCCTGCGTCACCAGATCGGTTGCCGAGGTCTTTTCCGAAACATCGTCAGCACCGAGATTGCGGAAACGCGGCATGATTTCTGCACGCGCAGCCTCCCTGACACAATCGCCGAGAAAGAGAATATCCTGATCTGAAATGGTCATGCGAAATCCTGTACTTCATCCAATAGGCAGTCTGCATAGCCGGCCGTTCATGAAGGATCGGTGACACCACTTCATAATTCCTCAAATCGGAACCGATTTAAGGAATTATGCAGCAATTCAAAGTGTTACAGCGTCCCCTTGCGCGTCTGAAAAGACGCGCGACGCTGTAAGGGCGGAAAAGTCGAAGAGTTTTGGATCGAGCAGGTGCGACGGGTTCACATGTGAAAGCGCCCGCAGCATCGTATCCTTACGCCCCGGCATGCGCCGCTCGATATCGGCGAGCATATCCTTCATCGCATTGCGCTGCAGCCCGTCCTGCGAACCGCAGAGATCGCAGGGAATGATCGGAAACTGCATGGCGGCGGCAAATTTCGCGAGGTCGTCCTCGGCGGCATAGGCGAGCGGCCGAAGCACCATCAGATCGCCTTCATCGTTCAGAAGCTTCGCCGGCATAGAGGCAAGCCGTCCACCGTGGAAGAAGTTCATGAAGAAGGTTTCGAGAATGTCCTCGCGATGGTGGCCGAGCACCAATGCGTCGCAGCCCTCTTCGCGGGCGACGCGGTAAAGATTGCCGCGGCGCAGCCGCGAACAGAGCGAGCAATAGGTCGCCCCTTCCGGCACCTTCTCCTTCACGATCGAATAGGTATCCCGATACTCGATCCGATGCCGCACGCCGATTTTGGTCAGATAATCCGGCAATACATGTTTTGGAAAGTTCGGCTGCCCCTGGTCGAGATTGCAGGCAATGAGCTCGACCGGCAATAGGCCGCGCCACTTGAGATCAAGCAGTAGCGCCAGCAGACCGTAGGAGTCCTTGCCGCCGGAAAGGCCGACCAGCCAGCGTCTCTGCCCCTTCAGCATATCGAAATCGTCGAAGGCCTGGCGCACCAGCCTGAGCAGCCGCTTGCGCAGCTTGTTGAACGAGACCGAGCGCGGCGCATCGGCAAAAAGCCCATGGCCGACGCCGCCGTCGGCTTCGCCGCTTTCCAGATCATCCGCAATATTGGCTGCGATATTCATTGCGTCGTCCTATCGAGATCTGTCTGCCTTAGCAGAAACGAGTTCGGTAACACAGCGTCAATCGCCGAAAACCGACCAGCCGGTGCGCGCCGCGAGCATTTCCAGCGCCACGGCGCCGAGCTGCGAATTGCCGACCTTGTTTAGCCCCGGCGACCAGACCGCGATCGAGGCAATGCCCGGCGCCACCGCGAAGATGCCGCCGCCGACGCCGCTCTTTCCGGGCAGGCCGACATGATAGGCAAAGTCGCCCGAGCCATCGTAATGGCCGCAGGTCAGCATCAGCGCATTGATGCGCCGCGCCCGCTTCGGCGAGACCACCGAGTGGCCCGTCACCGGATTGCTGCCGCGCGCCGCCAGGAACAGGCCGGCGCGGGCCAGCTGCTCGCAGCTCATCGACAGGGCGCATTGATGGAAATAGACGCCGAGCACATGGTCGACGGGATGGTCGAGATTGCGGTAGGCGCGCATGAAGTTGGCAAGCGCGACATTGCGATATCCCGTCTGCGTTTCCGAGCGGGCCACCCTGTCATCGATGCTGATCGACTCGTCATCGGCGAGATAACGCACGAAGCGCAGCAGCTCGCCGATTGCCTCGCGCGGCGCATGGCCGGCCATGACGACGTCGCTGACGGCGATCGCGCCGGCATTGATGAAGGGATTGCGCGGGATGCCGCCCTCGTGCTCGAGCTGGACGATCGAGTTGAAAGCCGATCCGGAAGGTTCGCGCCCGACGCGCTTCCAGAGCCCCTCACCGACCTTGCCGAGCGCCAGCGTCAGCATGAAGACCTTCGATATGCTCTGGATCGAGAAGGCGGTATCGGCGTCGCCGACGCGATAGACCTTGCCGTCGACGGTGACGATCGCCATGCCGAACTGCCTCGGATCGACCTTGGCAAGCTCCGGAATATAGTCGGCGACCTTGCCCTCGCCGATGCGCGGCAGGATATCGCTATAGATACTATCGAGGGTCGCCTGCAAATCCGCCATCGCTTCTCTCCAGATAACAAAAAAGCCGCCCGAAGGAGCGGCTTTTCCATATGCGAAAACGCCTGGTTTTGATTAACGCGAATAAAATTCGACGACCAGTTGCGGTTCCATGATGACCGGGAACGGAACGTCGCTGAGCGTCGGGACACGGCCGAAGGTGGCGACCATCTTGTGGTGATCGGCCTCGATATAATCAGGAACGTCGCGCTCGGCGAGGCTGACGGCTTCCAGAACCGTCACCATCTGCTTCGACTTTTCGCGAACTTCGATGACGTCGCCGGCCTTGCAGCGGTAGGAACCGATGTTGACGCGCACACCGTTGACGGTGACGTGGCCATGGTTGACGAACTGACGGGCAGCAAACACCGTCGGAACGAACTTGGCGCGATAGACGATCGCGTCGAGACGCGATTCCAACAGGCCGATCAGGTTTTCCGAGGTATCGCCCTTGCGGCGGTCGGCTTCGGCGAAGATCGCGCGGAACTGCTTCTCGCGCAGGTCACCGTAGTAGCCCTTGAGCTTCTGCTTGGCGCGCAGCTGCACACCGAAGTCCGAAAGCTTGCCCTTGCGGCGCTGGCCGTGCTGGCCCGGGCCGTATTCGCGGCGGTTCACCGGGGACTTAGGACGGCCCCAGATGTTTTCGCCCATACGGCGGTCGATTTTGTACTTGGACGATTCGCGCTTGCTCATCGCATTTCCTTTCAAAGGTTTCTGTCGGTTTGTTGCCAAACCGCGCGAAGGAAACACGCCCTCCTCTGAACTCTTGCGAGATCTGACAGGATGTTCCGGTTAGCGAACAGGAACGATCCACGGGACATGTCAAATGAAACACCGGACATTGCTGCCCGGTGCTTGGGGCGGTCTTTAGAGGGCCGTCATGAAATTGTCAACAGCGGCAAAGCCCGAAAGCGCCACTATTCCGCCGCCAGCGGCTGATCGCCTGTATCGGGCGCGTTGGCGTCGCCCGGCGCCGTCTGGCAGTTCATATCCGGGAACGCGACAATACGCCTGCCGGAAAAATCCGTGTGCACGACAATGCTGCCCTGCTCCTCAAAATAGCCGAGCAGGCGGCGGGCGCGGCGGGCGGAATGGGTACCGTAGGCGCGGGCGATGCGCGCGTCCGACGGGCACGGCTCGCCGCGGACGGCCGCCCTGGCGAGCATCAGGAAAACGCCCTGCAGGTCGTCGGTGACATTAGTTGACAGCGACAGCGCCGTTGCCCAGGCATCGCTCGCTGCCGTTTCCGCATCGACGCCGGAGCGCGAGATTGCCACACGCCGACGGAAATCCGGCAGCGCGATCGGCGGTCCCGGCACGCGGCGCATCCGCAGCCGGACGAGAAAATCCTGGTAGAGCACCGAATCGGTGCGGAAGGCAGAGGTGGGATCGTCGAGTATTTCGGCAAGCACGCCGGCAAGGCGCTCCTCCCGCTCCTCGGCGGAGACCTCTATTTGGCTCGCCCTCGCCTCGGCCGGCGCTGCGGATGCCGCCGGCGTCGAGCGCGAGAGTTCAGCGAGAATGTCGGTCGTTGGCCGCGGCGCCGGCGGGGCGCGGCGCACCGGCGGACGGAGAAACTCCTCCGGATCGGGCGTGAAGATCAGATCCTCGACATCCTGGGGCGCATCCGGCAGCGGCATCAGCTTCGGGCTGGAAGAGCGCGCCGAGGTTTCCACCGCGCCGATCTGGATCGGCAGCGGCCGGCGCGAAAGCGCCGGTCCAAGCGCAACGAAATTGCCGCGCTTCAGGTCCCGGAACATCTCGGCCTGGCGCCGGTCCATGCCGAGCAGGTCGGCGGCGCGCGCCATATCGATATCGAGAAAGGTGCGGCCCATCAGGAAGTTGGAGGCTTCGGCTGCGACGTTCTTGGCGAGCTTGGCGAGCCGCTGTGTCGCGATGACGCCGGCAAGCCCGCGCTTGCGGCCGCGGCACATCAGGTTGGTCATTGCCCCGAGCGACATTTTGCGCGCATCTTCCGAGACGTCGCCGCCGACCGACGGTGCAAACATCTGCGCCTCGTCGACGACGACGAGAACCGGATACCAGTATTCGCGATCGGCATCGAACATGCCGTTGAGAAAGGCTGCGGCCGCCCGCATCTGCTGTTCGATGTCGAGACCTTCGAGCGTCAACACGCAGGAAACGCGATGCTGGCGGATGCGGTTAGCAATGCCGGCCAATTCCGCCTCGGTGCGCTCGCCATCGACGACGACATGGCCGAACCTGTCGCTGAGCGTGACGAAATCACCCTCAGGATCGATGATGACCTGCTGCACCCATTGCGCCGATTGTTCGAGCAGGCGGCGCAACAGATGCGACTTGCCCGATCCGGAATTGCCCTGCACCAACAGACGGGTCGCCAGCAGCTCCTCGATATCGAGCGTCGCCGGGCTGCCGGACGCCAATCCCATATCGATGCCAACCTGCAATGCTGATCCTCGCGACGAAGAGACTCACTTGAACGAAACACCATTCTTCCGAAACGGCTGCGCCCCGTCTATCAAAGAATGCGCTTATTTTCAGGGCCAGATTTCGCCAACCCACAAGACAATTCCCCTCACGCCCTCAACCCAAAACCCTGCATTAGCCGCCGCGTCGCAAAATCCTGCTGGCCGGAGGTGAAGACGGCGAAGTCGAAATTGTCGGGATGTACGGCATCGGCGATCAGCGGCACCAGCGTGCGGGCGCGGCGCGCGATCGCCTCGGCCGGATCGAGCCAGTCGACCGGCCACGGCGCAAGCCGCCGGAACAGATTGGCCATGAATGGATAATGCGTGCAGGCAAGCACGACGATATCGGTCTTGTGACCGTCCTTCTCGACGAAGCATTGGTCGATTTCGGCAAGCACGGCCTCGTCGGAGACGGCGTCGCCGCGAATATAGGCTTCTGCCATCCGCGCCAGGTTCTCTGAGCCGACGAGGCGGACGTGGCATTGCTGCGCGAAGGACTGGATGAGATCGCGCGTATAGGCCCGCTTCACCGTGCCCGGCGTCGCAAGCACCGAGACCAGGCCCGAGCGCGTACGCTCCGCCGCCGGCTTGATCGCCGGCACGGTGCCGATGAAGGTCATCTGAGGATAGGCGGCGCGCAGATCGGCGCCGACCAGCGTGAAGGCCGTATTACACGCAATGATGCAGACCTCGGGATCGTGATCCGTCAACAGCTTGCCGAAAAGCCCGACAACCCGTTCCTTCAGCGCCTGTTCCTCCCAGCCGCCATAGGGAAAGCCGGCATCGTCGGCGACATAGATGAAGCCGCGTTCCGGCATCAGCACGCGTGCCTCCCGCAGGACGGTCAGTCCCCCGATGCCGGAATCGAAGACGAGGATCGGTTTCAGCTCATGCGTCGGTGCTGTCATCAGGCGGTGTTTCCTTGGCCGCTATCGGGAACCGGCCGCCGCGCGGGCTCTTGCGCGAAAAACGGTCGAGGGAGGAGATGACGCCGCGCAACACGCTGATTTCCTGCTCCGTGAAAGCCCGGCGAGATAGGACTGCACGCAGATTGTCGATCATTTTCGGCTTTTTCCCGGCAGGATGGAAATATCCCCGGGCATCAAGCGCCTCTTCCAGCTGGTCGAACAGGCCAAAGAGCTGCTCCTTGGTCGAAGGCGTCTGTCCCATCGCCTGGAAGGGCACGGCACCGATATCGCCCATACCGGATTTCATCCATTCATAGGACATCAGCAGCACCGCCTGGGCGATGTTCAACGAGGCAAAGGCCGGGTTGACGGGAAAGGTGACGATCTCGTCGGCAAGCGCCACTTCCTCGTTGGTCAGCCCCCAGCGCTCGCGCCCAAAGAGGATGCCGGTGCCCTCGCCCGCCCGGAACCTCGCCCGCAGTGTTTCGGCAGCGGTGACCGGCGAGCGGACCGGCTTGAAGCCGTCGCGCTCACGCGCCGTCGTCGCATAGACGAAGTTGAGGTCGGCGACCGCCTGCTCCAGCGTGTCGTAGACCTTGGTCGCCGCGATCACATGATCGGCCTTGGAAGCGGTCGCTTGCGCCTTCTCGTTCGGCCAGCCGTCGCGCGGATTGACGAGACGCAGTTCGGCAAGACCGAAATTCGCCATGGCGCGCGCCACCATGCCGATATTCTCACCCATCTGCGGCTCGACCAGAATGATGGCCGGCCCTTCGGCCAGAAGTTGACGCTCGCTGTTCGTGCCTGCCATGGTCCTATCCCTGTTTCGAGCGCGCAATAGCCTCGCCCGGCGCAAACGGCAAGACGTCGGCCTGCGGATAGAGCCTTTCCAACGCCGAACCGATCATTTCAAGCCCCAGCCTGGCACCCGCGCGCGACAGCGGCAGATGCCGGCCTGTCGTTCGCAATATCTTGCGCTTGATCAGAAAACAGTTCGAACCACGCGGGGCTACCGTATCGATCATCGCCAGCTCCGCCGCGATTACGCTCTTCAGAGTGTCGTCAGCTGCCGGCGCGTCGCAGCTCTTCGCCAGGATGCGCGCCCAGTAGGTGCAGGACAGGAAGATCGCCAGTGTCTGGCGGATCTGGCCCGGCCGGGTCACCACCGACCAGGACGAGCCGAGCGGCCGTGCTGTCACGGTCACATCCCGGTAGCAGGCATCGATCTTCTGCGACAGAGCGATCAGCTCGAAGCCGCTCTTACCCTCGCCGATCGCGCCAAGCAGCTCACGCAGCGCTTGGAACCAGCGGGCGAGTGCGGCATCGAGTGCGCCGCGTGTGCGCGTGGGGAAGACGAGGAAGGCGACCGCCGTTCCGGCCGCCGCGCCGATCATGGTCTCGCCGATGCGCAGCTTCAATAGATCGAGCGTCAGCACACCGGTCATGCCGTAGACCAGGCAGAGCACGATCGAGATGAAGAAGGTCATCGTCGCGTAGGAAACCTGCAGGAAATAGAAGGCGAGGAAGATACAGACGACAGCAACCGGAATGGCGATATCAGACTCGCCTGAAAGCAGCGTTGCCAGCACAAGGCCGATCGCGATCCCGAACACGGTACCGAGGGAGCGCGACAATGCCCTCATCGCCGTATCGCCGCGCGAATTGGTGTTGGTGAAAACGAGGAAGGAAGCAAGCACCGCCCAGAACCAGCGTTCGCGCGACAAGAGCAGGCCGAAGCTCATGGCGATTGCCGAGGCGACCGTAATCTGCAGCGCCAAGCGCAGCAGCGGGTTGGCGAATGAAAAATCGATCGGCTGGGATTGCGCCGTGTCGCTGACCGTATCGATGCCGGAAAAACCGCGGGCCTGTCCCTCGTCGATCGCCTGCGTCAGTTGCTGCCGCGCCTCGCCGAGCCAGAGAAGCGCCCTCACCGTTTCGCCTTGCGGCTGGTCCCTGATCGTTTCGGCCATTCCCTCAAATCTTAGAAGTTCCGATTTGTCGGCCTCGATCACGGCGTGAATGAGCGCGAATGGCGGTGGGCTCTGGAAGCTCAGCACGATCGCGCTCTCGGCGGCAAGATGCGCATCGAAGAGCCGGATCGCCAGTTCGGCGGCGGGGTCGGCGGCACCGTCGAAGACGCCTGCCGGCGGGCGCGGGATGAAGGTCTCCGCCATCAGCACCACCTCCTTCAGCCGGTCTTCCAGCTGGCGCAGTTCCTGCCGATCGGCTTCGCCAATCTCTGCACTCCCGGCAAGGGCGGCGAGTTTGAAGAGAATCTGGTTGATCCGGCCGCGCACGCTTTCGAGCGAGCGCAGCAGGTCGCGCCGCCAGTCGTCGGGCAGCAGCACCGCCCTCACCAGATGGCCGACCAGCACCGCAACGACGGGACCGATCGCCACCGCCGGCAGATCGACTAGCGAAGGCCGGAAATAGGCGCCCATGAAATAGGAGGTGAAGGCGAACATGCCGATCGCAAAACCGCGCGGCCCGAACACGCGACCCGCAGATGCAAGCGCGATCACCACCAGGAAGACGAGATCGGAGAGAAAACGGCGATCCTCGAGCCCGGCCGCAATACCGACAACGGCTAGGCTTACCACACAACCGAAGAGCCGCGTCACCAGCTGGCGCGCATTGCCCTTGTCGCGAACGGCGATCCCGCCTTCGATCGACAGTACGATCCCGAGGCCGAAAGCCGCGGTCGGCAGCGGCAGGATGAGAGCCCTGATGGCAAGCAGGATCAAAAACGAAAGGACGATCGTCAGCGTCACCCGCGATGCCATGCGCAGGCGCGAAAGCGCCGGATCGTTGGCAAGCAGCCAGTCGCGGAACTGAAACCCGGAAAACAAATGCAAGAGCCCCCATGCCACGGAAGGATCGACAGATACCGCCGATAGAGCGCAAATCAAACCATCGGAGAACCGATCGGAACAATCGCCCGGGATCGAATCCCCATCATCGATCGCCCGACATCGATCGCCCGACATCGATCGAATGTCGCGCGCCTACTGGCCTTTGGCAATCAGCGCCATCGTCGCCTTCAGGGAATCACGGGCCTGCGTTTCGATATTCTCGGTGACGATATCGTCGATTACCGCCTGGCCGGCCTCCTCGACCACCTCGAAACGAACGGTCGTATAGTCCTTGGCATCGGGCGCGCCCGAGCAGGCAGACTTCTTGAAGCGCACCGTCACCTCGGTCGTGCCGTCAACCGGCGGTGCCGCCGCTGTGGTCATATCCTCCAGCGGGCATGCATCCTGGCCGTTGACGATGACGTCGTAGTTGAACGGCGATATGCCGTCGTCATCGACGGCCGGAAACTGCGCGGCCGCATTGTATCGCGCGACGAAGTCCTTGCTGTAGAGATGATCGAGCCGGCTCGCATCGAAGATGTCGGTCCAATCATTGTTGTTGTCGGCCCAGTTGCTCCCGGTCGCATCCATGATCTCCTTCACCGGAGCGGTGGCATCGGCCGCATGGGCGGCACCTGAAAGGGCGATAAGGTTTGCGATAACAATGGCGAGCGTCTTCATGGTCGAATGTTCCGGACGGGCAAATCAAGGCGGACACTAGAGCATGATGCCGAAAAGTGTGAGCGGTTTTCGGACGACACCATGCTCTAACTTCTAATGTAGAACAGGATTCAGATTTTAGGCCGACCGGCCCAAAATCATCCTGTTCTAGCCGGATTCGAGCGCTTGGCAATGCCGGCAAAAACGCGTTGTGAAACCCGTTGCAGCTTTGCGTTCCAGGTTCACAATGCTATAGCGCTCCTCATCACGTCACCCACCCGGGACCCCGTCCCCCTTCAAGCTCGAACGAGGCAGATACATGAACAAGATCAAGGTCGCCAATCCCGTCGCCGATCTCGACGGCGATGAAATGACGCGCATCATCTGGCAGCTTATCAAGGACAAGCTGATCCATCCGTATCTCGACCTCGACATCGATTATTTCGACCTCTCCGTTGAAAACCGCGACGCCACCAACGACCAGGTGACGGTCGATGCCGCCAACGCCATCAAGAAATACGGCGTCGGCATCAAGTGCGCCACGATCACGCCGGACGAAGCACGCGTCAAGGAATTCAACCTCAAGGAAATGTGGAAGAGCCCGAATGGCACGATCCGCAACATCCTCGGCGGGGTCATTTTTCGCGAGCCGATCATCTGCAAAAACGTGCCGCGTCTAGTTCCCGGCTGGACCAAGCCGATCGTCGTCGGCCGCCACGCCTTCGGCGACCAGTACCGCGCCACCGATTTCAAGTTTCCCGGCAAGGGCAAGCTGACGATCAAGTTCGTCGGCGAGGACGGGACCGTGATCGAGAAGGAAGTCTTCAACGCGCCGGGCTCCGGCGTCGCCATGGCCATGTACAACCTCGACGAGTCGATCCGGGAATTCGCCCGTGCCTCGATGATGTACGGCCTGATGCGCAAGTGGCCGGTCTACCTGTCGACCAAGAACACCATCCTCAAGGCCTATGACGGCCGCTTCAAGGACATCTTCGAAGAAGTCTTCGAGGCTGAGTTCAAGGATCAGTTCAAGGACGCCGGCATCACTTACGAACATCGCCTGATCGACGACATGGTGGCCTCGGCGCTCAAGTGGTCGGGCGGCTACGTCTGGGCCTGCAAAAACTACGATGGCGACGTCCAGTCCGACACCGTTGCCCAAGGCTTCGGCTCGCTCGGCCTGATGACCTCGGTCCTGCTGACGCCCGACGGCAAGACGGTCGAAGCCGAAGCCGCTCACGGCACGGTCACCCGCCACTATCGCCAGCACCAGAAGGGCCAGGAAACCTCGACGAACTCGATCGCCTCGATCTTCGCCTGGACCCGCGGCCTCGCCCATCGCGCCAAGCTCGACGACAATGCCGAGCTTGCCCGCTTTGCCGCAACGCTCGAAAAGGTCTGCGTCGACACCGTCGAATCCGGTTTCATGACCAAGGATCTGGCGCTGCTGATCGGCCCCGACCAGCCGTGGCTGTCGACCACCGCCTTCCTCGACAAGATCGACCAGAACCTGCAGAAGGCCATGGCGTAAGTCAGCCCTTTCGCGATAATATTGAAACGGCGGGGATTTTCTCCGCCGTTTTTCATTTGGGAGAACAGCTGATGACGGCGACCCTGCGCCCGCTCGAACCATCTGACCATGCCGCTTGGCAACCCTTATGGGAGGCCTATCAGCGCTTCTATGACGTAGCCATCCCGCCCGAAACCACGGATCTCACCTGGGCCCGCTTCCACGACCCTGACGAACCGATGCACGCGCTCGGCGCCTTCGATGAAGACGGTCACCTCGTCGGCATCGCCCATGCCATCTTTCACCGCTCCTGCTGGCTGCCGCAATGGACCTGCTACCTGCAAGATCTCTATGTCGAAAATAGCCAACGCGGGCTCGGCACCGGCGCCGCGCTGATCGATGCGGTCGCCGATCTTGCCCGCAAAAACGGCGCAGGCAGGCTCTATTGGATGACGCATGAAACGAACGCAACGGCGCGGCGGCTCTACGACAAGATCGCCGAACGCTCGGGTTTCATCCAGTACCGCAAGGCTCTCTGAAGATCGGGGGTTGCACAAAGACCTCGCAGCGCTATTGATTCCGAGCGACGCAACAGGAGGAGGATCTCATGACTGAGGAATTGGTATTCTATACGAACCCGATGTCGCGCGGCCGTATCGCGCGCTGGATGCTGGAGGAGATCGGCCAGCCTTATCGCACCGAACTGCTGACCTTCGGTGGGACCATGAAAGCCCCCGAATATCTCTCGGTCAATCCGATGGGCAAGGTGCCGGCGATCCGCCACGGCGAGACCGTCGTTACCGAATGTGCGGCGATCTGCGCCTATCTCGCTGAGACCTTCCCGGAAAAGGCGCTGGCGCCGAGGCCGGAGGAGCGCGCCCGCTATTACCGCTGGATGTTCTTTGCCGCCGGTCCGCTCGAATCGGCGGTGACGATGAGGGCTCTCGGCTTCGAAATTCCGACGGAGCGCCTGCGCATGGCCGGCTGCGGCGGTTTCGGCGACGTGATGAACACGCTCGAAATGGCCGTCTCCGGTTCGACCTATGTTGCCGGCGAGCGCTTCACCGCCGCCGACGTCTATGTCGGCTCGCATATCGGCTGGGGCCTTGGCTTCGGCTCCATCGAGAAGCGACAGGCCTTCGTCGATTATTTCGGCCGCATCAGTGAGCGTGAGGCCTATAAGCGTGCCAATGCCCTTGATGATGAGGCCGGCAAGACGATGCAGGCCGCCTGATCGTTACCGGCGCGGCTCTCCGATGGCCGCGCCGGGATGCCAGCCTTCAGGCAAGCGGCATGTGAATATCCGTCAGAAGCTCGGTCGGCGGCACGTCGCGCGGATTGTTGAGATATTCCTCGAACATCACCCTGTCCTTCAACTGTCGACCGGATTTCGGCAGCCATTCGGCAAAGAGCCACTGATAGGACTTGGGCATGTCGGCATAGGGACCCTTGTGGCGCAGCACGGCATAATCGCCGCCGTCGATCGTACGCCGCTCGAAAGGCGCATTGACCGGCACTTCGGCAGCGCCGGCGACGCAGGCGATCGAGCGCAGCTTTTCAAGCGGCACAACGTCGGGATCGTCGAGATAGACGCCGATCATCCGCATGTCGGGCTTGGCAAGCCCGCGGGCGTAAAGCGTGCCGAACAATGTCTCGAAGGCCTTGCCGATCTCCATATAAGAGCCGGTATGGGCGACGCCGATCAGTTCGGTTGGTGCGATCTCGCGTATGGTAATGTCGAACATGGCTTTGGTCTTTCCCTTAGGTGAGGGTTGGAAGGCGGTGTGGCTTCCCTCTTTCCGGTAACGGGCCGGCGGCATGCCGTAGACCGACTTGAAGATGCGGTTGAAAGATTGGAGATTGGGATAGCCTGATCGCTTCGCAATTTCGCTGACCGCAAGCTCCGTGCGGACGATCTCGCCCGCCGCGCGATGCAGCCTGAGCCGCTTGACGGTTGCCGCCAGCGTCTCACCGTAAATCGCCCGGTAGATCCTGTGCCAGTGATAGCTCGACATGCAGGCGATCTCGGCAAGGCGCTCCATATCCAGCTCCTCGTCGAGGTGGTCGTGAATATAGGCAGAAACCCGTCTCAGACGATTTTCATAAAGTGCCCATGCCGTTTCGCCGTTCATGTCAAACCTCGTGCAAATCGATCGGCTAAAGAGAACCATATCCCGATTTGACAAATCCTGCGGAGTTGCTTCCGGCGCAAACCGAAAAAGAAAAAGGCGGAAGCTGAGCCTCCGCCTTTCGAAACTCTCTTATGAACCGGCAGTTCAGCCGGCGAGTGCCAGGGCCACCGCTTCGATCGCCTCGTCGGCCTTCGAGCCGTCGGGACCGCCGGCCTGGGCCATGTCGGGGCGGCCGCCGCCGCCCTTGCCGCCAAGGGCGGCAGAGGCGATGCGGACGAGATCGACGGCGCTGTAGCGCTCAACCAGATCCGGTGTCACCGCCACGACGGCGCTCGCCTTGCCGTCGTCGGACACGCCGATCAGGGTGACGACGCCGGAGCCGATGCTGGTCTTGCCGTCATCGGCAAGCCCCTTCAAATCCTTGGGATCGACGCCTGAAATCGCCTTTCCGAGGAACTTGACGCCGGCGACTTCGCGCACGGCATCGACCGAGCCGCCCTGCCCGCCGCCCATGGCGAGCTTGCGCTTGGCGTCAGCCAGTTCTTTCTCCAACTTGCGGCGCTCGTCCATCAACGCTTCGACGCGCGACAGAACTTCGGCCGGCTGTACCTTGAGCGAAGTGGCAAGCGCCTTCACGCGTTCGTCCTGTTCGGCCAGATATTCGCGCGCCGATTCGCCGGTGACGGCCTCGATGCGGCGAACGCCGGCGCCGACGGCACTTTCGCCGAGAACGCGGATCAGGCCGATCTGGCCGGTCGCCCCGACATGGGTGCCGCCGCAGAGTTCGATCGAATAGGACCTGCCGGCCTTGGCGCCACGCATACCCTCGCCCATCGCCACGACGCGCACCTCGTCGCCGTATTTTTCGCCGAACAGCGCCATCGCGCCTTCGGCGATTGCATCGTCGACGCTCATCAGCCGGGTTGTAACAGGCGAATTCTGCAGCACGATTTCGTTTGCCATATCCTCGACGATCTTCAGCTCTTCGGCCGACATCGGCTTCGGATGCGAAACGTCGAAACGCAGACGCTCAGGCGCGACCAGCGAACCCTTCTGCGCCACATGGGTACCGAGCACCTCGCGCAGCGCCTCATGCAGCAGATGCGTTGCCGAGTGGTTGGCACGCAGCCGCGAGCGTCGGGCGTGATCGACGGTCAGAACAACCGCGTCGCCGGTCTTGAATGCACCTTCGACGACGGCACCGAAATGCACGAAGAGGCCTTCGCCCCTCTTCTGCGTGTCTGATATCTCGATCTTGCCGTGGTCGGACGAGATGACGCCGGTATCGCCCATCTGACCACCGGATTCGCCATAGAACGGCGTCTGGCTGACGACGATCTGCACCTTATCGCCGGCCTTGGCTTCTTCAGCGACGGCGCCGTCCTTGACGATCGCCTGCACCACACCTTCAGCGGTTTCGGTATCGTAACCCAGGAATTCGCTTGCGCCGTGCTTTTCCCTGAGCTCGAACCAGATGGTTTCGGTTGCCTTCTCGCCGGAACCGGCCCAGTGCGAGCGGGCTTCGGCCTTCTGGCGTTGCATGGCATCGGTGAAGCCGGAGATATCGACGCCGATCTCGCGAGCGCGCAGCGCATCCTGCGTCAGGTCGAGCGGGAAGCCGTAGGTGTCGTAGAGCCTGAAGGCGGTCTCGCCATCCAGCATGTCGCCCTTGCCGAGATCGGTGGTCGCATCCGACAGCAACGACAGGCCACGCTCCAGCGTCTTGCGGAAACGGCCTTCTTCGAGTTTCAGCGTCTCCGAGATCAGCGCTTCGGCACGCACCAGTTCCGGATAAGCGCGGCCCATCTCCTGCACCAGCGTCGGCAGCAGCTTGTACATCAGAGGCTCGCGGGCACCGAGCAGTTCGGCATGGCGCATGGCGCGGCGCATGATGCGGCGAAGCACATAGCCGCGACCTTCATTCGACGGCAGCACGCCATCGGCGATCAGGAAAGCCGAGGAGCGCAAGTGGTCGGCGATGACGCGATGGCTGGCGCTCCCCTCCGCCTTGACGCCCATCGTCTCTTCGATAGTACCGATCAGCGTGCGGAACAGGTCCGTGTCAAAGACGCTCTGGACGCCCTGCAGAATGCAGGCCATGCGCTCCAGACCCAAGCCGGTATCGATCGACGGACGCGGCAGCGGGTTGCGAACGCCAGGCTCCGTCTGCTCGAACTGCATGAAAACGAGGTTCCAGAATTCCAGGAACCGGTCGCCATCTTCTTCCGGCGAACCGGGAGGGCCTCCCCAGACGTTCTCGCCTTGGTCAATGAAGATTTCCGAGCAGGGGCCGCAGGGGCCGGTATCGCCCATCTGCCAGAAATTGTCAGAGGTGGGGATGCGGATGATCTTGTCGTCGGAGAATCCGGCAATCTTCTTCCACAGCGTCGCAGCTTCTTCGTCTTCGGAATAGACAGTCACCAGCAGGCGATGTTTCGGCAGATCGAAACCTTCGGTGACGAGCTTCCAGGCAAGCTCGATCGCATTCTCTTTGAAATAGTCGCCAAACGAGAAGTTGCCGAGCATTTCGAAAAAGGTCAGGTGCCGGGCCGTATAACCAACATTGTCGAGGTCGTTATGCTTGCCGCCGGCGCGCACGCATTTCTGCGACGTTGTCGCAGTCGAATAAGGGCGCTTCTCAAGGCCGGTGAAGACGTTCTTGAACTGCACCATACCGGCATTGGTGAACATCAGCGTCGGGTCGTTGCGCGGCACGAGCGGGCTCGACGAGACGATCTCATGACCGTTCTTCTTGAAATAGTCGAGGAATGTCGACCGGATATCGTTCACACCGCTCATGCTATGCCCTTCAATGCTGCCCGAGGCAGGTAAATCTAAATCCATCGGCTTTTAACGTTCGCCTCCGCCACTGTCCAGCAGACAAACAAAACCGGCCGCATTCTGATCAGGGAATGCAGCCGGTTTGGATTTTCTAAAGGACTGGCAGAAAAACTGATCGCGAGATCACATCTCCGCGGCAGCATCACTGTCATCGGGATCCGGTCCGCCGTTCTGCAGGAAGCGGTCGGCGATCAGGCCGGCATTCTGGCGCAGCGACAGCTCGATTTCGCGAGCGAGATCCGGATTGTCGCGCAGGAAGGTCTTGGCGTTTTCGCGGCCTTGGCCGAGACGCTGGCTGTTATAGGAGAACCAGGCACCCGACTTCTCGACGATGCCGGCCTTGACGCCGAGATCGACCAATTCGCCGGTCTTGGAAACGCCCTCGCCATACATGATGTCGAACTCGACCTGCTTGAAGGGCGGCGCCATCTTGTTCTTGACGACCTTCACGCGGGTCTGGTTGCCGATCACCTCTTCGCGCTCCTTGACCGCGCCGATGCGGCGGATGTCGAGGCGCACGGAGGCATAGAACTTCAGCGCATTGCCGCCGGTCGTCGTTTCCGGCGAACCGAACATGACGCCGATCTTCATGCGGATCTGGTTGATGAAGATCACCATGGTGTTCGACTTGGAAATCGAAGCGGTGAGCTTGCGCAGCGCCTGGCTCATCAGGCGCGCCTGCAGGCCGGGTAGGCTGTCGCCCATCTCGCCTTCGATTTCGGCGCGCGGCGTCAGTGCAGCGACCGAGTCGATGACAAGAACGTCGACGGCGCCGGAGCGCACCAGCGTATCGGTGATTTCGAGCGCCTGCTCACCGGTATCGGGCTGCGAGATCAGAAGGTTCTGCAGATCGACGCCAAGCTTGCGGGCATAGACGGGATCGAGCGCATGTTCGGCATCGACGAAGGCGCAGATGCCGCCCTTCTTCTGCGCTTCGGCAATGGTCTGCAGTGCAAGCGTTGTCTTACCCGAGCTTTCCGGCCCGTAAATTTCGATGATGCGGCCCCTCGGCAGACCACCGACGCCAAGTGCAATATCGAGGCCAAGCGAGCCGGTCGAGATCGTCTCGATCTCGACAACATTCTCGTTGGAGCCGAGTTTCATGATCGAGCCCTTGCCGAACGACCGCTCTATCTGTGAGAGTGCCGCTTCAAGCGCCTTGCTTTTGTCCACCGATTTGTCCTCTACCAGCCGCAATGAATTCTGAGACATCCGATCCACCTTTAGGTTATTGAAGCCGCCCAAGCAATGTTGAGTTTGTACCCTGTTTGTTCCATTCTCGCAATAGGCGATCAAACAATTGAAAGAAAAAGGTAAAACGGCCCGTGTTCTATTTTTGTTTTATCGATGCAAAGCAACGGCTTAGACCTGAAATGCCAACACGCGCCCATCAGAATGCATCGCATCGATTCGCTTTTTCGGCATTGGGAGAGCGACTGAAATGAACAGAAAGATTCTCGTTCTCGGTGGTGCCCATATCGATAGACGCGGCCGCATCTTGGGCGAGACGGCGCCTGGCGCCAGCAATCCCGGGACCTGGTTCGAAGAGCCGGGCGGCGGCGGCTTCAATGCGGCGCGCAATCTCGCAAGGCTTGGTTTTCAGGTGACGATGATCTCGCCGCGCGGCGGCGATCCGATGGGCGAGATGGTCGGCGAAGCCGCCGATTTCGCCGGCATCGACGACCGGCCTTTCGTCTTCCTCGACCGCAAGACGCCGAGCTATACGGCGATCATTGAGAAGGACGGCAATCTGGTAATCGCCCTTGCCGACATGGATCTCTACCGCTTCTTCGTGCCGCGGCGTCTCTCCATCCGCTGGGTGCGCGAGGCCTTCGCCGTCCATGATCTCATTCTTTTCGACGCCAACCTGCCGGAGGAGACGATCGCGGCGATCGTTGCCAAGGCGCAGTCCCTGGCAAAGCCGGTCGCAGCGATCGCCATTTCGCCCGCAAAGGTCGTCAGGCTGAAACCCTGTATCGGGGATATCGACTACCTGTTCCTGAACGAGGCCGAGGCCGCCGCCCTTGCCGGGCAACAGCCGGAAGACGCTGCCGGCTGGCCGCCGCTTCTGAACGCGATCGGCATCAGGAACGCCGTCGTCACCCGCGGCCGCCGCGAGCTCGTCGCTCTTTGCGAGGGCCGCGCCGTGACGCTGCAGCCGCCGATCGCCGACACTGTCGCCGATGTCACCGGTGCCGGCGATTCTCTTGCAGCCGGCACGCTCGCCGCCTTGATGGACGGCCTGCCGCTCGAGGAGGCCGTCCGCCACGGCACCGCGGCCGCCACGCTGACCGTGCAGTCGCGGCACGCCGTCAACGAAAATCTGACGCCGGATCTCTTGAATGCGGCGCTTGCCCTTGTTCCCAAGGTCAGAATTCTGCATTGAAACGACGAAATTAAATAGTTGAGTGTGATCTCGTCCGAAACCGCTGAGACTTTCGGCATCATGCTCCATCGACGACAGGACAAATCATGACCAAGCCCATCTCGCCTCTTCTGCCGATCGCCTATTCGAAAGAGGTCGCCAGCGCCAAGCAGCGCGGCGCGCCGTTGGTGGCACTGGAATCGACGATCATCACCCACGGCATGCCCTATCCCGGCAATATCGAGATGGCCCGCAGCGTCGAGACGATCATTCGCGAACAGGGTGCCGTCCCGGCAACGATCGCCGTCATTCACGGCACGCTGCATGTCGGCCTTGAAGCCGGCGAACTGGAGCAGCTTGCCAAGGCGACCGAAGTGATGAAGGTGTCGCGCGCCGATCTCGCCTTCGCGATCGCTGAGCGCCGCACCGGCGCTACCACAGTCGCCGCGACGATGATTGCCGCCGCCCGCGCCGGCATCCGGGTTTTTGCCACAGGCGGCATCGGCGGCGTGCACCGCGGCGCCGAGGAAAGCTTTGACATCTCCGCCGATCTCGAGGAACTGGCGCGCACCGGCGTTATCGTCGTCTGCGCCGGCGCCAAGGCAATCCTCGACATTCCGAAGACGCTGGAGGTGCTGGAAACCCGCGGCGTTCCCGTCGTCACTTACGAGAGCGAAGAATTCCCCGCCTTCTGGTCACGCTCCTCGGGCATCCGCAGCCCGCTGTCACTGAACAGCCCGGCCGCCATTGCCAATTTCCAGACGGTGCGCGAACAGCTCGGCATCGACGGCGGCATGCTGATTGCCAACCCGGTGCCCGAGGCTGACGAGATCGCCCGCGAGGAGATGGAAATCTATATTGAGCGGGCGCTGGACAGCGCCGAGCGCGACGAAATCACCGGCAAGGCGGTCACGCCCTATCTGCTCTCCACCATCTTCGACCTGACAGATGGCCAGAGCCTGAAGACCAATATCGCGCTGGTCGAAAACAATGCGCGGCTGGCGGCAGAGATTGCCGTGGCGCTTGGGGAATAAGGTAGCGGGCCGGCAGGAATCGCCTCGGTAGATAGGCCATACCGGGTGAGCCCCCCTCTGCCCTGCCGGGCATCTCCCCCACAGGTGGGGAGATCGGCTGCGGCACCGGCTTCCACGACAATCAACATTGCAATCCGGCAAACGATAGAGAGGCGGGAGGAGCATGCCTCTTGTCGATCTCCCCACCTGTGGGGGAGATGGCCGGCAGGCCAGAGGGGGGTGTCTCACGGCACGCCCTCTCAAAACCTCTGAGCCACCGAACTCCTAACTATCCAGCGTTTCCTTCACCACCACCGCAAGCTGCTTCAACGAAAAAGGCTTCGGCAAGAACCCGAATTTTGCCTCGGGCGGCAGGTTGCGGGCGAAGGCATCTTCGGCGTAGCCCGAAACGAAGATGAATTTCATGTCGGGATAGGTCTTGCGCAGCTCGCGCAGCAGCGTCGGGCCGTCCATTTCGGGCATGACCACGTCGGAAACGACGATGTCGACCTTGCCGTCGAGCTCTTCCATGATGTTGAGCGCCTCGACGCCCGATCCCGCCTCGTGCACGGTATAACCGCGGGTTTCCAGCATGCGCTTGCCGCCGCGGCGCACCGCCTCCTCGTCTTCGACGAGAAGGATGACCGCCGATCCCGTCAAGTCCTCCGGCTGCTGCGGTGATGTGGGCTGGGGCAGCACCTCGATAGCGCCGTCGATCGAGCCTGCCTCGCCGGCAACCACCGGCTCCGGGATGTGGCGCGGCAGGAAGACCCGGAAGGTCGTGCCCTTGCCGACTTCGGATTCCGGCTGGATGTAGCCGCCCGATTGCTTGACGATGCCGTAGACCATGGCAAGGCCAAGTCCCGTGCCCTTGCCGACATCCTTGGTGGTGAAGAAGGGCTCGAAGATCTTGTCCATGATTTCGGGCGCAATCCCGGTGCCGTTATCGGCAACTTCGATCAGCACCATGTCCTCGGCCGGCATGTAGGAATAGTTGAAGGCAGAGACCTCTGAGGCAGTCAGGTTTCGGGTGCGCAGCGTCAGCGTGCCGCCCTCGGGCATCGCATCGCGCGCATTGACGCAGAGATTGATCAGCACCTGCTCGAATTGCGAAAGGTCTGTTTTGACAGGCCAGAGGTCGCGGCCATATTGCACGTCGAGCTTGACATTGGTGCCGGAGAGCAGCCGGTCGACCAGCATGCGCAGGTCGCCGACGACATCGGTGAGGTTGAGCACCGAGGGCCGCATCGTCTGCTTGCGCGAGAAGGCGAGCAACTGGCGCACCAGCACCGCGGCGCGGTTGGCGTTGCGCTTGATTTCCATCAGGTCGGCAAAGCTGGCATCGGCCGGCCGCGCCTGCAGCAGCAGATGGTCGGAGGAAAGCAGGATCGCCGTCAGCACATTGTTGAAATCATGTGCGATGCCGCCGGCGAGCGTGCCCACAGCATTCATCTTCTGCGTCTGCGCCATCTGCGCTTCCAGCGCCTTCTGCTCGGTCACCTCGACGGCATAGACGATCGCCGCCTCCTCGGGCGCCTCGTCGCTCTGGTCGATGACCGCATTGACATAGAAGCGGAAATAGCGCGCCTCGTCGGTCGGCGTACGGGTATCGAGCGGCGCGATGTCGCCCTGCCGGTCCTTGGCCGCCGCCAGCGCCGCAGCCAACTGCGGCCGATCGCTCTCCTGGACAATGGTTTCGAGATGCGGCGCCTTTTCGAGATCGTCGCGCGAGACGACGCTGGAAAACAGCTTCAGGAACGGCGCGTTGGTCCGCAGGATGCGCCCGTCGCCGTCGACAGAGGCGATTGCCATCGGCGTGTTGTTGAAGAAGCGGGTGAAACGCATAGCGGCAGCCGACGCGGACTGGCCGCCGGCCTCGCTCTTTTCACGCCCCAGCACGATCGTCCGGCTTTCGCCGGGTGCGCCGTCGCGCATCGAGGTGACGCTGTGAATGATCTGCACCGGCAGGCTCTGGCCATTGGTCTTGCGCAGGTCGAGATCGAGCGTTACGGTCTTTTTCAGGCCCGGTTCGGCCTGCACCGACTGGATCAGCGCCAGCCCCTCGCCCGCCACGACGTCGCCGATCGTCATCGAGCCCGGCACGAATTTGGTAAGGTCGAGGCCCAGCCACTCGGCAAGCGTTGCATTGAGATAGAAGATCTCGCCCTTCCTGCCGGCGGAAAAGAAGCCGGCCGGTGCATGGTCGAGATAGTCGATCGCGTTCTGCAACTCCTTGAAGAAGCGCTCCTGGTCGTCGCGCTCGGTGGTGATGTCGGTGATCTGCCAGATCTGCAGCGGTTTGCCGCTGTTCTCCTCGGGCTGCAGCAACCGCGCCTTCAGCCGGTACCAATGCGCGCCGGAGCTGTTGCTGCCAGGCCCGACGGCGCGCAGCAGGCGGAATTCCTCCCGGCCCTCCTTGCCCTCGCGCAGGCCGTTGACCAGCCTGTAGAGTGCTTCGTTCGATTCGCGGTGGCGCGACAGCAGGGTTTCCAGTGTCTGCACCTCGGTCGCCTTGCGCGCGCCGGTCAGCGCGCCATAGGCGGCGTTGGCATAGATGATTCGGCCCTTTTCGTCGGTGATCAGCGTGCCGTCCGGATGGCTGTTGAGGAAGGCGCGCGCCAAGCTGTCGGATTGGCGCTGCGGCATCACCTCGATGAAACCGATGACCGAGGAGACCAGGAAGAAGATGCCGACCATGGCGAGCACGCCGAGACCGCCAAGCACGACCTCGTTGTCGAGCGAGCTCTTGAAGACGACAAAGCCGCCGGCGGCTGCGATCAACACGAGAGCCAGCAGAAGAATGCGCAAAACCGTGCCAGAACGCCCCCCACGATCCACAAGCGGTGCGTTATACTCGTCGGCCTGACGCGGTTTCGTCATGTATTCCTCACATAAGCCCCTCCAGCTTCGTAGCACGAACACGAAGCGGGAATCAGGCACTGTTTCCTTCTTAGCAATTTGCTGCGTCGGCAAAAACACCGCTGGCCGGCAAGACTGCTTGAATTCACAGGCAACAGCGCCATCTGCCCCTGAAGCTCAACCCGGCCACCCGAGCGCATGGTCGCCGGGCGCCAAGCAGCGAAACACGAAATCGCGTTCTCCCGTGACTGGACAGCACCGGCGGCCCTTGCCTAAGGAACGGAAAAGTCGTCAATATGTGCCGAAATGTGAAATGGAGTGAGTGATTATGTTGGGTGATGTTGTCGGAGCTTATGGCAGCCGTTTCCTGCTTGCGGCCGGTGGCGTCGGTCTGGCGCTTCTCTTGCTCATCCTCGTGCTCTGGGTGATCCGCAGACGGGCACCCTCGCCCTTCTTGCGCGGCGGCCGCAACCGCCAGCCTCGCCTGCAGGTGCTGGATGCCGCAGCTGTCGATACCCGTCGCCGGCTGGTGCTGGTGCGCCGCGACGACGTCGAGCACCTGATCATGATCGGCGGCCCGAGCGATATCGTCATCGAAAGCCGTATCCTGCCGGGAGCGACCGAACAGCCGGAAAGCGCCAACCGCCCGCAACTCGTCGAGCAGCGGCCAATACCCCCAGCGCGGCCGGAAACGCCGGCGGTTTCTCCGCCCCACCCGCCGGTCGCGACCCCAGTCGCAGGCCCCGTTGCAGCCCGCATCGAGCCGGCGGCCGAGCCTTCCTTCTCCGCGCCGGTTTCGCCGGTGCCGCTCCCGCGCCCCGAACCGCCTGCCCCGCCGGCTGTCGCCCCGCCCGTGGCGACGAGCCCTCTTCCGGCAAACCCCATGACGCTGTCGGTCGAACGCGACTCTCCTGTGCCTGCCGCCCCGCCGCAGCCGCGCCCGCCGGAGCGTCCCGTCGCTCCTCCGGTCGCACAGCCTGCATCTTTCCACGATACAGCAAGTGCGGCCGAGATCCTCGATGCCGCCCGCCAGCGCGTGCTGCCGCAGCAGCGCATTGAACCCGAGATCTCCGCCCCGCCTGTCCACGTGCCGGCCGCCGCCCGCGCCGCACCTGGTACGGCAGAGGCCGATGCGGCTGCGCAGTCGGCAGCGGCAATCCGCGGCGATTTCCAGCGGGTGCTGGATGAGGAGATGTCGAACAATCTGACGGCCGAACGCATCGTCCCGGTGCCGGCGAACCAGGCCCCCCGCCAAGCCATACCGCAGCCGGGCAACCTGCCGCGCCGCGATCCCGATCTTGCTCCGATCACCGGCGCCGATACCGAGCTGCAGAAGGAAGTGGCCCGCATCTTCGGCGAGATGAGCGTCAACCGCGACAAATGAGGCAAACGCGTCCGCGTGAAACCGGGTTGCTGCGCCTTCGTTTTCATCATCAAGTTGCACAAAAGCCGCATGCCGCGGCTTTTTCCGTTTCCGAATGCCTCCGGCCTCCCCATCATGCCGATCATTTGGTATCGATCAGGGTGAAGAGCGTCGGCGCATTCGAGGTTACATATTGCCTAAATAAATTCCGGTCTCACTCCAGTTTCACCCGTACTGCCGCCTAGCGACACGCTGGCGGCATGCGAACATGTTCATCGGGTGGTGGCGAGAGACCGGTTTGGCATTGTTACAATGTGCCAAGTGCAGCTCCGCTGTCTCAGGTCTTCAGCCGCCCACAACATCGCCACACCGCGCCCGCAAGGGTCTTCTCACGCACCATCTCGATGGGCTTCCGAACGGAAGACCAAGACGATATGTGCAAGACGCTTCGGGTCCGATGGACCATTATTCCCAAGACAGCGCCCCGGCCTTGGATTGCATGCGGCGGATGCGGAGGCCTGAGAGCCTTTCAGTCCAGCGGCAAGATCCGGCTCAATGCCAACGGCCGCAAGCTGGACGCCTGGCTTATCTACAAATGCCTGACCTGCGAACGGACATGGAACCGGCCGATCCTCGAGCGCCGGAATGTCCGCGACATCGATCCTGCCGTTCTTGACGCTTTGCAATCCAACGATCCGGACTGGATCCGCGCGGAAAGCTTCAACCTCGATGCTCTCCGACACAAATCGCTGCGTATGGATGAGTTTGCCGAATTTGAAATCGCGAAGGAAATGCAGCACGAAACTGCCAATTGGACGAGATTGGCAATCGAACTGATGGTGCCGTTTCCAACAAGCACCCGCCTCGACCGTCTGCTGGCCTCGGAACTGAAGCTTTCACGTTCGCGGCTGCGGGCTCTTCACGACAAAGGCATGGTCCGGACGGCTCCTGAGCGGGCAGACATCATGCGGCGGCGGATCAGAAATGGCGCCCTTGTGGTGATTGACCTCTCCATGGAGACCGAGCGGGAGCAATCGTGGAAACCTCTGGCGACAGGCAATTACGCCGTAGAACAGTGATCAACGAAAAAAGCGCCGCGATCGGATCGCGGCGCTTGTTCTGTTCTCATCTCTGCATGAAGACCATTATTCGTCGCGATAGACCTTTTCGCGGCGTTCGTGGCGCTCCTGCGCCTCGATCGACAGCGTCGCGATCGGGCGGGCGTCGAGACGCTTGAGGCCGATCGGTTCGCCGGTTTCCTCGCAAAAGCCGTAAGTGCCGTCTTCGATGCGCTGCAGTGCCGCGTCGATCTTGGAAATCAGCTTTCTCTGCCTGTCACGGGCGCGAAGTTCGATCGCCCGATCAGTTTCCGACGACGCCCGGTCGGCGAGGTCGGGATGGTTTGCGCTTTCCTCGGCCAGATGGTCGAGGGTTTCACGCGCTTCTCTAAGGATATCATTTCTCCATGCAACCAGCTTCGTCCTAAAGTAGGCACGCTGGTTTACGTTCATGAACTCTTCCTCTTCCGAGGGAACGTAATTGCTAAGATCGATCTTCTCACTCAACGCGATTCTCCTGAAGAACATCTCATCTGGCCGGGTGTATATCCCAAGCGCTAGCCGCGGTTCAAGCCAAATACGACAGGTAAACAGATTTTTAAATCTGTTACAATTTTAGGCTAACGATCTATTTTGTCATGGTTATTCCGGCTTCCGTTTTTTTCTTCGCCTTCAAAACGCCGTGTTGTCAGCCACGTTTTGCGCCGTTGCGGCATGGCTGGCGATTGACGGCGGCCGATTGCAACCGCTACTGAAAAGACCCACCCGATCCTGGATTTGCCCATGACCGTACCGCTGCCTCCGCCCAACCGCATCTATCTCCTGCGTCATGCCGAGGCCGCCTGGGCCGACCCCGGGCAGCGCGATTTCGACCGGCCGCTCAACGAAAAGGGCTTTGGCGATGCGGAGATCATCGCCGACAAGGCCGCCGACAAGGGCTACCGTCCCGATCTTGTGATCAGTTCGACGGCGCTGCGCTGCCGCGACACCGCCGGCGCCGTCCACCGGGCAATGGGCGTTGCACTCGACGTGCGTTATGTCGATGCGCTCTACAACGCCACGGTCGACACCTATCTCGAGATCGTCGATGCCCAGGATGAGGCGGCCGTCATGCTGGTCGGCCACAATCCGACCATGGAGCAGACGCTGGAGGCGCTGATTGGCCATGAGGCGATGGTCGGCGCCCTTCCCGGCGGCTTCCCGACGGCTGGCCTTGCCGTCGTCGATTACGACGCTTCCGCCGCCGTCTGGCGCCTCGCCGATTTTGTGATCGTCTGAAAGCTTTCGCGCCGCGTCTTTTTCGGGCGGCGTGCCCTTCCTATATTGCCGGCAGTCACCAACCGGAATCGCGCCTTGCCGCCACGCTTGACATCCTTTGCCGATGACGCCCGCATCGCCCTCGACAATCTCGCCGATCGGGCGAGCGGCCTCGTCAATCCGACCGTGCGGCTCGGCGTCACCGGCCTCTCCCGCTCCGGCAAGACGGTCTTCATTTCCTCGCTGGTTCACAATCTCCTGCATGGCGGCCGCCTGCCGCTGTTCGAGCCGGTGCAATCCGGCCGCGTCTCGGCGGTGCGGCTGGAGCCGCAGCCCGACGATGCCGTGCCGCGCTTCCAGTACGAGGACCATATCCGCGCGCTGGTGAAGGACCGTATCTGGCCGGATTCGACCCGCGCCATTTCCGAACTGCGCATCACGCTGGACTATCAGAGCGCCAGCGGATGGAACCGGCTGTTTTCGCCCGGTCGCCTGTCGATCGACATCGTCGATTATCCCGGCGAATGGCTGCTCGACCTGCCGCTGCTCGGCAAGGATTACCGCACCTTCAGCGAGGAAACGCTGGCGCTGGCGCAAACCGGCGTCCGCTCGGAACTGTCGCGTGGATGGCTGGCGCTGACGCATGCCGCCGATATCAACGCCGGCGCCGACGAAATGGTCGCTCGCGACCTCGCCACCGCCTTTGCCGATTATCTCAAGGCCTGCAAGGCCGACGAACGCTCGCTCTCCACCCTGCCGCCCGGCCGCCTGCTGCTGCCGGGCGATCTCGACGGGTCGCCTGCGCTGACTTTCGCGCCGCTCGCTCTGCCGCCGGACGGGCGTCCCGGCCGCGGCTCGCTCTGGACGATGATGGAACGGCGTTACGAGGCTTATAAATCGGTCGTCGTCAAACCCTTCTTCCGGGAGCATTTCGCCCGGCTCGACCGCCAGATCGTGCTGGTCGATGCACTCCAGGCGATGAACCGCGGCCCTGAAGCCGTGCAGGATCTGGAACGCGCCCTGACCGATGTGCTCGCCTGTTTCCGCCCAGGCACCAATTCGCTGCTCTCCTCGCTGCTCGGGCGCCGCATCGACCGCGTGCTGGTTGCCGCCACCAAGGCCGATCATCTCCACCATGAAAGCCACGACCGGCTCGATGCCCTGACCCGCCGCCTGGTCGATCGTGCCATCGACCGCATCGGCATGGCCGGTGCCGGCATCGACGTCATGGCGCTGGCCTCCGTGCGCGCCACCCGCGAAGCCTCGGTCAAGCGTGAGGGTCATGAACTGCCGGTCATCGTCGGCACGCCGATGGAGGGGGAAACCATTGCCGGCGAGCGCTTCGACGGGCAGAGAAAGACCGCAATCTTTCCCGGCGACCTGCCGGAGGATCCGGAAAGCCTGTTCGACCGCATCGCCTCGGGCGAGACCGGCCTGCAACTGCCCGATGTCAACGTCGTCAGGTTCCGCCCGCCGCAGCTTGAGGAAACCGGCGGCGGCATCAAGCTGTCGGTACCGCATATCCGCCTCGACCGGGCCATGCAGTTCCTGTTCGGAGACCGTCTCGCATGAGCAAGCCTCCGTCCGAGCCGCCACGCCGCCCACCGGCGGTCTTCACCTACGAGGACGAGGCCACCGAGCGTCATGATAACGGCCGCCAACGAGAGCAGCGGCGCAGGCCGGAAAGCTTCTCCGAAAACGTCGTCGTGACGGCCGATGAAGACGATCCCTTCCTCAATCCCGACAAGGATCTGAGCGCAGTGCCCGTGGCAACGCCGCTGAGACGTCGGACCTCCTTCGGCAAGATCGCCGCCGGCGCCTTCGGCATCCTGTTGTCGCTAGGCCTCGGCCTCTGGACCGACAGCCTGATCCGCGATCTCTTCACCCGCGCCGACTGGTTGGGTTATGCAGCCCTTGCCGTGCTCGCGGTCGGCATTCTCGCCGTGTTTGCCCTCGTCATCCGCGAGACATTAGGCATGATGCGCCTTGCCGCTGTCCAGGCGATCAAGGCCGAAGCGGAAGCCGCAATGGTCGAAACCCGGCCGGCAAAGGCGCGCGCCGTCGTCGCCCGCCTGATCACGCTGCTTTCCGCCAATCCCGAAACATCGAACGGCCGCACCACGCTGAAGGCGACCGAGGGCGAGGTCATCGATCCCCCGCACCTGATTGCGCTTGCCGAACGGGAATTGCTCGCTCCGCTCGACCGCAAGGCTCGCGCCTTGATCGTCAACGCCTCGAAGCGCGTCTCGATCGTCACCGCCGTCAGCCCGCGCGCCGTGGTCGATCTGCTCTATGTGCTCTATGAGGCCGTGCGGCTGATCCGCGCCATGGCCGAGCTCTACGGCGGCCGCCCCGGCACGCTCGGCATGTTCCGTCTGCTGCGTGACGTGTTGGCGCATCTGGCGGTCACCGGCTCGATCGCCGTCGGCGACAGCCTCGCCCAGCAGGTGCTCGGCCACGGGCTGGCCTCGAAGCTCTCGGCAAGACTCGGCGAAGGCGTCATCAACGGCCTGATGACCGCCCGTATCGGAATCGCGGCGATGGATCTCTGCCGCCCGCTCGCCTTCCACGCCCTGAAGCGACCGGGAATCGGTGATTTCATCGGCGATCTCGCCCCCTCCATGTCGCCGCGCGGCAACACTCCTTGAACGAAGCAGCGATTCCGCGGCTTTCTCCTCCCCTTGCGTGAAGCGGAAGAAATTACAGCGGATTCAAAGCGATAATGGCGGTATGCTGAAATTACAGCCGCGCGAAAGCCCTGTGCCGCATCGCATTTCGACATGATTGAAAGGAAGGATTAACCATTCTTCGGCAAAACTTGCAGCCAGTTCGTGAGTGGTGTTTGCCAAGGAAAATCCATGTATTCGCGCAAGCTTCTTATTATATGCGGTCTGGCCGCCGCGGCACTGTCTCCCGTCGCAGATGTCGCTCCGGCAGCCACCGCTGCAACCCGTGACAAGGCCTTCTTCGATTCCGTCACCGGCTCCTGGAAGGGCCCGGGCGAAATCGTTGCCGGCAAGTACAAGGGCACCAAATTCACCTGCAATCTGATCGGTGAGCCGACTGGCGACAGTGGCGCCGGCATCAAGCTCGACGGCACCTGCCGCGTCGGCGTCTTCAAGCAACCGATGACCGCCGTCATCTCGCAGTCGGGCTCGACCTACAAGGGCAAGTTCCTCGACGGCGCCGCCGGCAAGGGGCTTGACGTCGTCTCCGGCGCCGTTTCTGAGGATACCGTCGTCGTCGGCATCAACCGCGCCAAGCTGAACGGCGCGATGATCGCCCGGGTGCGGGACGACAAGACGATGAATGTCACCGTTTCCGTCAAGGTCGAAAGCCAGATGATCCCGGTCATCGGTCTGACACTGACCCGCCAGGTCGACGAGATGGCCGTCGGTTCTATCGAATAGATAAATCGTATAGTGGATTTTCCTGAAGCGGCGGGTTTCCCGCCGTTTTCCGTTTCAGGATCTCCGCTTCAGCTTTTGAGCCACCAGTCGCGGCTGTTATCGGCGACTTCGATGCCCGCCACATCAGCATCCGACAGCCAATCGCTGATCGCCCTGCCCTTGACGAAAATGTCCGCCGCGATATCGGCGAGCGGCATCAGCACGAAACCGCGATTGGTCATGCGCGGATGCGGCAGTTCCAGCCGCGGCGCCTCCTGAATGACGTCGCCATAGGTCAGCACGTCGATATCGAGCGTGCGCGGACCCCAGCGCTCGATGCGCTCGCGTTTCATCTCCCGTTCGATCGACAGGCAGACATCGAGCAAAGCCTCGGGTTCCAATCGGGTCTCGACGGCGGCGCAGGCGTTGAAGAAGAAGGATTGGTCGGTCTTGCCCCAGGGCGGCGTGCGATAGAGCCGGGAGACCGCCGTCACCCGGCAGTCATCTCGTTCGTCCAGCCTCTGCAGTGCGGCGGCCATCGCCTTGACGGGATCGCCGACATTGCCGCCGAGACCGAGTGTGGCCGATTGCCATGCGGCCTCAGGCAAAGTGCTCAACGCTCACCTGCACGAAATCGAGCACGCCGGGCACCGGCGCGTTCGGCTTGCGCACCGTGATCTTCGCCCGCCGGACCTGCGGGAATGTCTCGCACAGCCCCTTGGCGATATCGAGCGCCAGGGCCTCGATCAGGTAACGCCGCTTGCCCGTGACGATCTGCTCGATCACGGTGAAGGCGATGCCGTAATTGACGGTATCGTTGATCGAATCGCTTTCCAGCGCCTCGCCGGCAACGACATCGAGCTCGGCATCGACGAAGAAGCGCTGGCCGAGGAATTCCTCCTCGTCATGCACGCCGTGGCGCGCAAAGAAGGCGCAGTTCTGCAGCGTGATCGTGTAGGTGGTCATGTCGGCCGCTTCCTCTCGAATTCCTGGCGCGCATTCAGCATAGCATCGACGATGTCGAGCGCATCCCTGTTGATTGCGACATTGTGCACCCGAAAAACCGCAGCGCCTTGAAGTCTGAGCAGGGCGCTGGTGACAGCCGTCGCCGCGTCTCGGTCCGGCGCCTCACGTCCCGTCACCGCGCCGAGGAAGCGCTTGCGTGACGTGCCGGCGAGCAGCGGCAGGCCAAAGCGGGAAAGTTCGGAAAACCGCGCCATCAGTTCGAGATTCTCCTCCGCCGTCTCCTTGGCGAAGCCGAAGCCCGGATCGAGCACGATGCGATCGCTGCTGACGCCGGCGGCCTGGGCGATCGCAAGCGACCGTTTCAGAAAATGCACCTGGTCGGCGATCACATCGGGAAGCTTCGCCCTGTCGCGGCCGGTATGCATGATGCAGAGCCCGGCCCCGGTCGCCGCGGCGATGTCGGCGATATCGGGCTCCTTCTGCAGCCCGAAGACGTCGTTGACGATATGGGCGCCGGCACTGACCGCCAGCCGCGCCGTCTCGGCGCGATAGGTATCGATCGAGATCAGCGCCTGAGTGCGCCCGCGTAGCGCCTCGATGACGGGCAGCACGCGCGCCTGCTCCTCGGAAGGGCTGACGGATGCTGCGTTCGGCCGGGTCGATTCGCCGCCGATATCGACAATCCCGGCCCCCTCGCTCACTGCCCGCAGCGCGTGTTCGACCGCCGCCTCGACGGTTTCAAAACGTCCGCCGTCGGAAAAGGAGTCCGGCGTCACGTTGATGATCGCCATGATGAGAGAACGACGGCCGAGTTCGATCTGCCGGCCATGGCCCACACGCCATAAACTGCCTTCGAGCCCTGTCACCAGACTTATCCCATTGATCACGAAAAAAGCGCCATCCGATATTGCGCTTGTGGTGGCTATGCCCCAAGCTCCGGTCGATTTCAACACGGGTTGCGTTCAGAATGCCGCTTGCAGTGCGTTATATGGTCCTTCCTATCGCCTTTTCCATTGCTCTTTCCGTCTGCAGCCCAGCGGCGGCAGAAGTGATCGCATCGAAAAGCTACTCCTATTTCGACATCCGCGGCAAAACCGCGGATGAGCTCGACCGCGAACTCAGCCGGCGCGGCCCGACGTCGAGCGGCTCCTCGGCGCGCCATCCCGGCGCAACGAAGATCCGCTTTGGCGGTGAAGCCACCTATATCCAGGATAACGGCCGTTGCCGCGTTGGCAGCGTCAAAGTCACGGTCCACACGCAGATCATCCTGCCGCGCTGGAGCAGCCGCAAGGGCGCCAGCAAGGAGCTGTCGATGATCTGGGATGCCCTGTCGAGCGATATCAAGCGCCACGAGGAGCGCCATGCCGAAATCGCCCGCGATCAGGCCCGCGCCATGGAACGCGCCATTCGCGCGCTGCCGCAGCAGCGCAGCTGCGAGGCCATGCAGGAACTCGTCACTGGCGAATCAGCTCGCGGTATAGACGAGCACGATCGGCAGCAGGCGCGATTCGACCGGGTCGAAGCGGTCAATTTCCAGAAGCGTATGCTGAGGTTGCTGAACAATCGAATCAACGGCCGAGCCGGCGAAAAATAAGGCTTTTTTAGTCTGGTTGCGAGCGGAAAACCTTAGCTGCACAACAAAACTTGTGCGAAACTTGCACCCTCCCCAGTGATTTAATGGTCATTTTTCATCCTGGCAGACTCAACCGGAACGCGTTAATATGAACACATTCGAAAGTTCAGGTACGGCATCTGCACTTTCATCGCTGGGTTCTCCTGGCGCGTTCCGAAGCCGCGGATGTTCCTCCCTCATCCGTAGGTAATGCGCCCGCCTCGCCTCGCTCGCTCAAGCGCGCGAGGCGTCTTTTTTTCTGGACGAATTCTGGCGAAGTTTGAAGCGCAGCGCGCTTAAGCCTGGCGTTCCGGCACGTGCACCACGAGACCGTCATAGACAGACTTCATGCGGATCTGACAGGACAGCCGCGAGGTCGGGCGCACATCGAAGGCGAAGTCGAGCATATCCTCTTCCATCGCTTCCGGCTGACCGACCTGTTCGGTCCACGCCTCGTCGACATAGACATGACAGGTCGCGCAGGCACAGGCGCCGCCGCACTCGGCCTCGATGCCGGGCACCGAATTGCGCACGGCATTCTCCATCACGGTGGAGCCTTGGTCGACGTCGAGGTCGAAGCGCGTGCCGTCGAAGGCGACGATGGTAAGTTTGGGCATCAGGACTATTTCCGGTCTTCAAATGATGGGCGGATTTTCTTCCGACAATTCGACGCGTCAGTCAACATCGGGAAATTCACTATAGCCTCGCAGATTGGGGTTTCACCCGCCGTCTCCAAAGCGTCATGCCACAGGTCGCAAAAAGACCCGTGGTTCCGCAATGGAACAACGGGTCCTTGTTTGAACGGTCTAGAGAAAGAAATCAGCCGCGGCAGAGCTTCAGAATGAAATTCTCGGCGTCGATGACGGCTGCACCGAGCGCTGCCGTCGCACCGGCATCGCCGCCGTTTTCCTCGACGGCCTCAGCCGTCTGCGACACGCGGAACGCGCCGACCGAACTTGCCGCGCCCTTCAGGCGGTGCGCGGCCGCGCCGACGCGGATGGTTTCGCCGCTCGCAATATCCTGCAGACATGCACGAGCCTGGCGCGCAAACATCTGAAGGACTTCGATTTCCAACGTCTTGTCGCCCATCGTCTGCTTGGCGAGATGAACCAGATCGATTGGCCGGACCTTCGAGGGACAGGGTCCCTTTGCATTATCCGGCGCCTCGAATACGATGTTCAATGCTGCCATCTGAGCTGCCATTGCCAATTCTCCCGTCTCGTGTCGTGCGCAGTTCCAACAGTTCTGCGTCAGGAGGGTGGCCATCACGTTAAATTCCGGCACATTCCGGGCGGAAATCTCGCCACATGGTTAACGTCCGTTAAATATCGCTAAATTATTGGTTTTTAAGCGGTGCTACGGATTTAAAGATGTTAACAACAGGTTAACGAGCCTCAAATCTCAAGCCTTCATTAATTGTGTGAGGAGCCCAGATGTGTCACTACGATACTGGTGGAGCGGGTTTATGGTACGCGCCTTTGCCGAGTGAGTGGATAATGGTAGTGTTTTGATACCTTCCGTTTGAAAAAGCGGCTATCTACTCTGAAATGACATGCTTAATCCGTCCGTCGTTGGGATGGAAGGCTGGAACGGCAAAGTTGTTCCCCGGGTGAGGCGGAAGCCCGGGATTGCGCTGCCAGACCGGCCGACAGTAACGAGGCGTAACCAATGGCGAACAACAAATATAACGAGTCGGTTGAGGACAAGGCGTTCAAGGCATTGGACGAGGCGCTCCAGATCGACTTCGGCAAAGATAACGTGCCGTCTCGCCGCGGCGACGCGCCTGAAGCCCCGGAGGCTAATGTGTCTGATCCAGTGAACGCGCGTAACCAGCAGGCCCAGGAAGAAGCGCAGCGCCGTAGCCGCCGCGCCGCCGCCGGCGAGCAGACATCCCGGGGGCCGGCCTTCGCGCCCGCAAACGATGCCAGTCGCAATACGCCCGCCTCGATACTGAAATCCTTCGACGGCGCCTCCAGCCGCTCAGCGGTGCGCACCGCCACCCTCTTCTCGGTGCTTTGGGTCATGGGCGGGCTCGGCCTGATGTCGCTGCTTTATGCGCCTCAGATCTGGCAGATCCGTTCGCTCGCCGATCTCGTCGCCCTGCCGGGCGTCATCGCCGGCCTCGTCGGCATCATCATTCCCGTCATGATGTTCTATGCTTTCGCCATCATGATCGCCCGCGCCCAGGACATGCGCAACGCCGCCCGTTCCATGGCAGAGGTGGCATTGCGCCTGGCGGAGCCCGAAACCATCGCCTCCGAGCGCATCATGACCGTCGGCCAGGCCGTCCGCCGTGAGGTCTCGGCGATGAATGAAGGCATCGAGCGCACCATCGCGCGTGCGTCCGAGCTGGAAACGCTCGTCCATTCCGAAGTCAATGCACTTGAACGTTCCTATGCCGACAATGAGTTGCGCGTCCGTGGTCTCGTCCACGAACTCGGCTCCGAGCGCGAGGCAATCGTCAACCACGCCGACCGCATCCGTACCTCGATCGGCAGCGTCCACGACCAGTTGAAGGAAGAGCTGTCGCTTGCGACCGAAGAGATCGCGGTGCGGCTCTCCACATCGGGCGAAGCCTTCGCCTCGCTGATCGACACGCGCGCCGCGACGATTTTGGAACGATCGGACAACGCCCTGCAGTCGATGGGCAGCCTGCTCGCCGCCAAGACCGATAGCCTGTTGCAGACACTGAACGCATCGGGTTTCGCGCTCGCCACCGAATTCGACAGCCGCCTCGAAGCGCTCTCCGTCAATCTCAACGACCATGGCGAAAGGTTGCTCAGCCAATTCGAGACGCGCGCCTCGACCATGGACAGCAGCACCGAGAAGCTGAATGCGGCGCTGAACGAACGCACGCATCAGCTCAGCGAGATCCTGATCGCCCGCACCCGCGAGATCAATGAGAGCCTGAAATCAGGCGAACGCACCATCGGCGGCACGCTCGACGACGTGCTGTCGAAGCTGAACAGCGCCCTCGACGAAAAGGGCGCGAGCTTCCGCCAGAGCCTGCAGACCACCGCCGACGATGCCGTCATGGATCTCGACGTCCGCTCCGGCTTCTTCGAAGAACGGCTGCAGACGACCGTCGCCCAGCTGTCGACCGCCTTCGACGAACGAGTCGCCGAATTCACCAGCGCCTTCGACAAACGCACCGGCTCGCTCGACACCAAGCTGATGGAGAGCCTCGCCCGCATCAACGAGACGCTGACCGGCGGCTCGGATTCGATCGACGGCATCCTCAGTTCCGGCATCGACCGGCTCGGTTTGTCGATGACCGATCAGTCGCTGGCGCTCGCCACCACACTCGCCACCAGTCACGAAGTGCTGGAAAGCACGCTCGGCACCCGGGCGGATGAAATCACCACTGCACTCACCAGCCGGACCGGCGAACTGACCTCGGCGCTGCAGAGCGCCACCTCGGAAATCGCGCTGACGCTTGCATCCGGCACCTCCGAGCTGCAGAACAATCTGCAGACCCGGACAGCCGAATTCCGCGACACGCTGCGCACCACCACCACCGATCTGACGACCGCCGTTGCCGCCGGCACCGAGCAGGTGACCGCTGCCTTCGGCGGCCGCGCCGAGGAACTGACCGGCGCGCTTGCGGCGCGTGCGGCAGAAATCAGTGAGGCGCTCGGCACGGCCCACGGCCGCATCGACAGTGTCATGGCAGAACGCGGTGGCGCGTTGGTCGAGGCGCTCACCACACATCACGGCCGCTTCGAGGAAGCGCTGACGACCCGCTCCGACGCCATCATCAACGCCGTCTCCAGCACCCATGACCGGCTTGCCGAGACGCTCGACGAAAAGGCGATGGCGCTCGCCATCTCTCTAAACGAAAGCCAGGCCCGCATCGAGGATACGCTCGAAACCCGCTCCGAAACGCTGCTGAGCGCCGTATCCGGCACGCATGACCGCCTCTCCGAAACGCTCGATGAAAAGGCCATGGCGCTCGCCATCTCCCTGAACGAAAGCCAGGCCCGCATCGAGGATACGCTCGAGACCCGCTCCGCGGCCCTGTTGACCGCCGTCTCCGGCACACATGACCGCCTGTCCGAAACACTGGACAGCAAGGCAACCGCCCTGACAACCTCGCTTGACGAGCGCAGCGCCCGCATCGAGGGTGCGCTTGGAACGCGTGCGGAGGCGCTGCTGAACGCCGTCTCCGGCACTCACGAGCGCCTCTCCGAAACGCTGGACGGCAAGGCGGCAGCTTTTGCCACTGCGCTGAGCGAAGGCCAGACCCGTATTGCGGATACGCTCGAAACCCGCTCCGCAGCTCTGCTGAACGCCGTCTCCGGCACGCATGATCGTCTGTCCGAAACCCTGGACGAGAAGGCGATGACGCTCGCCATCTCGCTCAATGAGAGCCAGTCGCGGATTGAAGACACGCTTGAAGCGCGCTCCGAAGCCTTCCTCAAGGCCGTGTCGGGCACGCATGACCGTCTTTCCGAAACCCTCGACCAAAAGTCGGCAGCGCTCGCCGCCTCCCTGAACGAGGGTCAGAACCGCCTGCAGGACACGCTGGAGAGCCGTTCGGAATCCTTCCTCACTGCGGTCTCCGCCACCCACGACCGCCTGTCCGAGACACTCGACGACCGGGCAATGGCGCTTGCCATTTCGCTGAACGAGAGCCAGAGCCGTCTCGAAGAGACACTGACATCAGGCGCCGATGCAATTATCAATGCGGTCTCCGGCACGCATGAAGGCCTGAACGGTGTGCTCGACCAGAAGGCCGCCTCCCTTGCCACCTCGCTGAAAGAGGGCCAGACCCGCATCGAGGAAGCCTTGGGGCACCGCACCGCTGCAATCATCAGTGCCGTAACGGCAACTCACGACCGGCTCACCGATACGCTCGCCGAAAAGACCATGGCGCTCGCCATTTCGCTCGACGACAACCAGAGCCGCTTCGACAGTGTGCTCGAAGCGCGCAGCAACGCCATCATGGAGGCCGTCTCCGGCGCCGAGTCACGCGTCGCCGGCGCCTTCACCGACAAGACCGATGCCATCCGCGCCGCCTACACCGACAATCAGCAGAGGCTCGAAAATGCGCTCTCCGAGCATAGTGCCGCCCTTTCCGGCGTTCTCGATGCCGGCGGCGCCCGCTTCGAGGATCTCGTCGGCGGCTTGACCGGCCGCATCGAAGGTCGCCTGACCGATGCTCATGTTCGGCTCGGAGGCCTCGCCGACGAGGCCGCCGCACGCATCGAAGGCGGACTCACCTCTGCCCATGAGCGCATCCGCACGACGCTTGAGGATCGCGCCAACGCCATCGACCTGTCGCTGAACCAAGCCCATGCGCTGATCAACGATACGCTGACCGAACATGCGACCAGCATCGGCACCTCGGTGGCAACGAGCGTCAGCATGCTCGAAATGTCGCTGGAGGACCGTGAAGCCTCGATCCGTCAGGCCATCGATGCCAGCGCCCAGACATTGGAAGATCGCATGCATGCCGGCGCCGGCCAGATCGCCAGCCGGTTCCAGGAGGCGGCGAATGCGATTTCCAGCTCCACCCAGAACTTCTCCGCTCATCTCGACCAATCGGTCGAAAGCCTGACTGGCCGGGTCGAAGAAACCGGATCGCGTGTGGAAGCCGGTCTTGCGGCCATCGAGACCCGCATCCGCGACGGTGTCGGCGGCGTTGCCGAAAAGGTTGAAGCCGCCAGCGGCCACCTGTCCGGCGTGCTGGCCGACGGCATATCCCGTATCGGCACGCTCAGCGACGACGCCACTCAGCGCATCTCGGCAACGCTCCAAGGCAGCGCCGCAAACCTCACCCAGGCGATCGACAGCCGCACCGCCAACCTGGCTGAGACGCTCGACAGCCGCGCCACGACCTTGACGGGCGCTATCGACGGCCGCACCGTGAGCCTTGGCGAAACCCTTGACCGCGGCAATGAACGCATCGAGGAACGCCTCTCCACCATGGATCGCGCGTTGACTGTCGGCCTCGAGGCCGTCAACCGCACCATCGAAGGCAAGGCCGTCGGCCTCGCCTCGACGCTGCGCAGCGCGGTTGCCGAAGCCGCCCAGGGAATGGAAGGCGAAGCAACGAGGACCACCGAACTGCTCGGCAAGACCGGCCAGCAATTCGCTGTGGATCTCAATGCGAAAAGCGACGAATTCACCCGCACCATGGATGAACGCTCGTCGCAGATCGTCACCCGCGTCGCTGAAGCCCAGAGCCGGCTGGCAAGCCAGGCCGCTGCCGTCGCCCAGACCTTTTCGGAAGCCGGCAACGCAATCGTCAACAAGGTCGCCGAGGCCGAAACCATCGTCGGCACGCAGGTCAATGCCATCTCCAAGGCGCTGTCGGATGCCGGCCAGTCTCTGGAAACGCGCGGCGACGCCATCCGCTTGACGCTGTCGGGAGCCGGAAGCGAGATTTCCGCCACCATGGCGGATGTCGACCGGGCGCTGGAAGCCCGCAGCAGCGCTATCCGCTCCAATCTCGAGGAGCGTGCTCGCGAGATCGATACGACCTTCTCCGAGATCGACCGGGCGCTCGAAGCGCGCGGCAATTCGATCCGCTCGACGCTCGACGAACGCACCCGCGACCTCAACTCGATGCTGTCGGGCCGTTCGGTCGAATTGACGCGCATCCTCGACGAAACCGCCCGTCCGATCATCGACCGGTATACCGATGCCGGCGAGCAGGCCGCCGCCCGCATCACCGCCGCAGCCAACCTCAGCGCCGACCGTCTGCGCGCCGAAAACGAAGCGCTCGCCAGCGCCGTTGCCGCCCGTACCGAAAATGTCGCCAATGCCGTCAGCGCCATCGAAAACAGCCTGGTCGGTAACGTCAATGGCCTCGTCGAGCGCATGGCGGAAAGCAGCGCGGCGATGGCGATGATGATGAACCGCGCCGCCGAGCAACTGACCACCGTCGACGGCCGTCTCGGCGACACCACCACGCGTTTTGCCGAGTCCGCCAACAGGGCCGCCGAAATGGTCTCGGCCTCGACCAGGCTGCTCGAAGGCAAGGTCGACCGCCTCTCCGACATCTCGGGCCAGACGCTGTCGCAGGTCGGCGGCATCATCGGCCGCTTCGACGAACACTCCAAGGTCCTCACTCAGGCCTCGCAGCTCCTCGGCGCCGCCCAGTCCAATCTCGCCTCGACGCTCGAGGAGCGCGAAAGCGCCCTGCAGACGCTCTCCGTCGGCCTCGTCCAACGCTCCGCCGAGATCGAAAAGACCATGCTCGGCCTCGGCGGCATGATCGAGACTGTGTTCGAGCGGGCAGAGCAACGCTCAAGCCAGGTGACCGGCAATCTGCGCCAGGGCGTGCAATCCTCCTTCGCCGATATCGGCCGCATTCTCACCGAAACCGAGAAGCGCGCCCAGGAAGCGGCCGAGACGATGCGCGAGGCAATCACCCGCGCCGGCGACGAAGCCAATACGACGATCGACGGCACCTTCGCCAATGTCGAGCGCCGCTCCGGCGATCTCTCCAACCGTATTCGCGGCGGTCTGACGGCCTCGCTGTCGGAAGTCGAGCGCATGCTCGGCGAAGCCGGCCGCGCCTCCGACGGCGCCGCCCAGAACATGCGGGAGGCGTTGCGCGAGGCGATCGATGATGCCGTCGGCCGCTTCTCCGGCGCCACGGATGATATCCGCCGCTCCGCCGCCGACATCCGCAACGAGCTCGACGCCACACGCGCCGAACTGAAGCGCGGCGCCTTCGATCTTCCCGAGGAGGCCAAGGAAAGCGCCTCGGCCATGCGCCGGGCCGTCGCCGAGCAGATCAAGGCGCTGCAGGATATCTCCCAGCTTGTCGGCCGCTCCAGCCAGCAGCTTGAGATTTCCGAGCCCGTCGCCCGCACGCTCGCCCAGGCGCAGCCGGCCCCGCGTGCCGCCCAGCCGGTCGCAACCCGGCCGGTTGCAAGTCAGCCGGTCGTAAGTCAGCCGGTCGCAGCCCAGGCGCCGCAGCCGGCAGCGCCCCCGCCGATCGAAGCGACGGGTCTGCGCGGAACGATCGCGCCGACAGCACCCGCTGCCGCCCCGCAGCGCGCCGCCCCGCAGCCTCTTCGCCAGGACACAGGGCGCCAGGAGCCGGCTCCTCCGGAAAGCGGCGGCTGGATCAGCGATCTCCTGCGCGGCGCGTCGCGTGAGGAGGCCGCCGACGAGGCGTCTGCCCGCGCTCCGGCCCGGCCGGCGGAAACCGCCGCACCCGCCGCGCGCAGCAATGACAGCCGCAATCCGCGCCACGTCGTCGAATCGCTGAACTCGCTCTCGGTCGACATTGCCCGGGCCATCGACCACGACGCCTCGGTCGATCTCTGGCGCCGTTACCAGCGCGGCGAGCGCGACGTCTTCACCCGTCGCCTCTACACGCTGAAGGGCCAGCAGACCTTCGACGAGATCAAGCGCAAATATGACCGCGAACCGGAATTCCGCACCGCCGTCGATCGCTACATCGGTGACTTCGAAAAGCTGCTTGCCGATGTTGCCCGCACCGACCCGAACCGGACGGTGACGCAGTCCTACCTCACCTCGGATACCGGCAAGGTTTACACCATGCTCGCCCACGCCGCAGGCAGGCTCAGCTAAGTTCGCTGATCTGAACTGGAATTGGGAAAGCCGCTTGAACATATGTCAGGCGGCTTTTCTTTTGCGATGCCAGTGGAACTAATGCATGTCGCCCGGAAGTGTGCAGCGGTTCCGGGATAACGACATGCATAAAAACAAAGGACTAAAGCGCGTCGCATGAATCAAGTTTGATGCGACGCGCTTTAAGAGTGCGACTAAGATCTCTCCGGCTTCACTGTCCAGATAAGATCTCCAGCAGCCATTCGTAAGCAATACCGCCACCCAGACCCGACTTTGCCATCCAGTCACGGAAACCTCTCCCGAATGACCCAGGCCCTTCTGATCATCGACGTGCAGAATGCGATCTTCTCCCGAAAAGCTACGCTGGAGAGGCAGCCTCAGATCGATGCAGCTCGACGGCACCGTCGCGCGGCTGGCCGCACTGCAAGAAAAGGCTCGGCAGGCAGGCGCGCCGATCGTGCTCGTCCAGCATGACGGCGACACCGGTCATCGATTGGCCGTCGGCACGGCGGGATGGGCACTGCGCGAGGAGATTGCGCCGAGACAGGGCGAGGTGGTCGTGCGCAAGAAGAGCGCCGACTCCTTCTTCGAAACCGATCTTGCCGAACGCCTGAACGAACGCTCGGTCACCCGCCTCGTCATCGGCGGCCGCATGTCGCAATTTTGCGTCGACACGACAGTCAGGCGCGCCGTTTCCCTCGGATATGATGTGACTTTGATTGCCGATGGCCACACCACCGGCGATACGGCGACCCTCACCTTCTCCGCGATCATCGCCCACCACAATGAAACGCTCGACGGTTTCGACGCGGGCAAGGCGACGGTGGATATCCGCCCGGCCGCCGACATTGCTTTTTCATAAAACGTCGGCAGAGACATATCGTCCGCCGGCAGAGAGGGACCGATAGTCCATGCCTCCTGTATTCTCCCGCCTTATGGGGGACATGCCCGGCAGGGCAGAAGGGCATTCACGGCACGCCCTACAAGACCCGGCATCAAATCGAAAGCGGACGATCAATCCCCAGCCTGACGATCAACGCGTCGACGATCTCTTGCACATCCTTCGCGGCCGTATCGACAACGATCGGCCTCCGCTCCCAATGGTCATACACCCGCTCGACGGTTTCCTGCCACGTCGGTTTGACAAGCCCTTCGACGTCGGTTTTACGCGTCTCGACCCGGCGGCGATGCTCGATCTTGTCGGAACATATCACCTCGACTTCGACCGCGGTCACCGCAGATCGCGCCGCGACTGCCAGCCAGGCGTCGCGCGTTATCTGAAGAGGATTGACCGAGTCGGCGATCACCATACGGCCGAGCGTGAGATTATCCTCGGCAACCCCATAGGCGACAACATAACCTGCCGGACCGACGTCTGTTGAAGGGACACCCGCTCTGATCGCCTGCTCGATGGTGTCAACCCTCACATACACGGCTCCCAGCCGTTTCGCGAGCGCGCGGGCGACAGTCGTTTTTCCACTACCCGGCAAGCCGCCGAAGATAATCAGCATGGTTTCCGATCCTGTCGTTGAGTGAATACATCTCGGGCGAAGGAGAACGACAATCGTGCCCCTTCGCTGATCATAGCTCTTACCAACGAGATGCCCGAAGGTCCAACGCGCCGGCGACGACAGAACCCCGCTACCCCGCGCATCGCCATCGCGGAGAGCCGGAACCGCCACCAGCGTCCCCGGCTCCATTCTTACCGATCCGCTGATATGTTCCAGTTGTAGATGCACCGATCGAGGCCGATGGCGATCTCGAGCACGAGGACATCATGGTCGACGGCAGCTCCCTTCTTCGGCTGCGACCGGTAGCGCTGCGGAAAATCGGTGCGCCGCGAGATCGAGCAGACCTCCATCCACTTGTTGCCATTGTCGACCTCGATATCCATCGTCACCTCGGAATAGGCCGGCAGCCGGTCGGAGGCCACGATCCGCGTCGGCAGAGGGATCAGCGAGGCGATCATGCGGCGCACCGGTTCGAGGCAGGCGGCGTGATTGTCGTTGCCGCTGTCGGCCGTGAAGGCGCATTGGAATTCGAGCTGCCAGAACTCCTTCAGCCGCATGTGTTTGGTCGGCTGCTCCTGCTCACGGCGATAGGATCTGCCGGCCTGCCAGACGCAGAGCGGTAGCCGCGTCTTCGAGTGATTGCCGAGAATATGCTGCATGTAGGCATAGGTCGATGGCGTGGTCTCCGGCCTCAGTACCAGCGCGGCATCACCGGCTGACAGCTGTTCCTGGACCCAGATATCGGCATTCGAATAAGCGCTCGAAACCAGTGATCGCGGCATCAAGGTGGGAGCCTCGACCCTTCGAACATCCCAGGCCGGATTGACCGATCTCAGAAAACTGCGGACCTCTTGCGAGAAGAAGCCGATCATATGATCGCGCAGATGGATCTCGCGCTCCTCCCAATGGACGAGCGAATTGACATGATAAAGATTGAGCACGGTGCCTGTCTCCCTGGCAACCTGGATTGACGTGGTGAGGGGCTTTACGTCCAGCCGGACGCAGAGAGCGCCCCGACGTCACAGCAGGACGCAGAGACCTCGTCCGTCAAAAGCGCACACAATCGCAGCCTGCAGGCAGGTGCTGATATGGCGGGAGAAAGGCGCGCGCTTCATGCTCATGTTGAATTTCTACGTGCCCTGCGCGCCATTGTCAAAACCGAAGACGGTGAGCCAAAAGCAATCAGCTGTGGATGGGGCCTTTTTATTGCCGCCCGTCCTTCATTTCGTCACAAACTTTCTGGATCCGCTTGCGTCTAGCCGATGGCTCACCCGACCGTCCAACGACAGAGACAGTAACATCGATGACCAAGACGACCTCCCGGCTCCTTGCCACCGCCCTCTCGTCCGCCATTCTGATGGGCGCTTTCACTGTGGCCGAGGCCGGCCAGGCAAGTTTCGTCGTCGATGCGCACTCCGGTCAGGTCCTCGAAGGCTCCAATCAGGACGAATTGAATTATCCGGCGTCGTTGACCAAGATGATGACTCTCTATCTCGCCTTCGAGGCCCTGCATGAGCGGCGCCTCAACTGGGAGCAGAAGCTCACCATGTCGGAAAATGCCGAGAGCAAGGAGCCCTTTAAACTCGCTGTCGGCGCCGGCCGCCAAGTGACGCTGCGCGAAGCGGTCGAAAGCATCGTCGTCTTGTCTGCCAACGACTCTGCCGTGGCGATCGCCGAACAGCTTGGTGGCTCCGAACAGGCTTTCGCCATGGCGATGACGGACAAGGCGCGCCAACTCGGCATGAAGGATACTGTCTTCAAGAATCCCTCGGGCCTTCCCGATCCCGAGCAGGTCACCACCGCACGCGATATGGCGACCCTCGGCGTCTCGCTGATGCGGGATTTCCCCGAGGAGTTCAAGCTGTTTTCCATGCGCGGCTTCCAGTTCCGCGGCATGAAGCTGCGCGGCCACAACAACCTCATGTATCGCTATGACGGCGTTGACGGCATCAAGACCGGCTTTACCGATGCATCGGGCTACAATGTCGTGACATCGGCGCTGAAGGATGGCCGCCGCGTCGTCGGCGTTGTCATGGGCGAAAAGACCGCAGGCCTGCGCGACGACAAGATGGCAGGACTGCTGGACAGCACCCTGTCGTCGTCGTCGAGTGCGACAGCTTCCACGACACCAGGCAACCAGCCGGGAGCGACGATGACGGATTCGCAACCGACGAAATAAGCGCTCGATGCACGTCGCCCGAAAATGCCCAGCGTTTGAGATAACGGCATGCAGGAAACAGAAACCTGCCGACAGGTTTTTGCTGCCGGTTATCTGAAAACTACCCCCAGGCTAAATGGAATAGGGTGACAATCCAGGCGCCGTCGGGACAAATATTTTTAAACGCCGGCAAGGTCACATTGCGGCGTTCTCCTGCAAACACCGGATCAGATCGAGCGCAGCGTCCAGTTGACGATCTCGGAGGCAACCATTGAGAAGGCACGGTCGAGACCCTTGACGAAGCCGCCATTATCGCCGCCGGCCGGCGCCGTGGCGCGGAATACCTTCTGGGCGCGCACCGAGCCGTTGCGGTCGTTGAGGATCTTGGCGGAGATTTCGACCACCGCCTGGTTGCCGTTTGAAGCGTCGATCTCGAAGGAGCGGATATCGGTGACGACCTGATAGTCGATCGCCAGTCCCTGCCCCGGCATGCCGACGCCACCGAGCTTGCCGGAGTTCTCGAAGGCTTCCACCAGCTTCGACTGCACCATGCGCGGCAGCTTGTCGCCCCATTGCGCCCGCGAGAGATACTGGATTTCCGAGGACGAGACGCGGATGACGATCTGCTCGCTGCCGAGCGCACTCAGCGCCGTTGGCGATGCGATCAGGATCTGGCGGGATTTGGCCGCCGGTCCGTCGCCGTCGACGGCGGCGGAAAGGTCATAGGTATCGTTCTTGGCCGCAGTGCCGCACCCGGAAAGGATCAGCGCCGTCAGCGGCAGCGCGATCACCGTTCCCCTGATCCATGAACGGCGCGACAACAGATGCGATGCGACCATATTAGGCTACCCCTGACTTCCCAGTTAACGCCGCGTCCGGCCGTCATATTGCTTCACCGTGTCCCCGCCGAAGATCAGCCGTTGGGGATTGCGGTCGAAGTTGGTGATCGTATCGTTCAGATTGTTGACGGTTCCACGCATGTCGTTGACGAGCGTCTGCACGTCGCGCAAACCGCCGCTTGAGAATTTCTGCAGATTGTCGGCGATCGGCCCGATGCGCGCATTCAGGTTGTCGGCGACCTTCTTGAAGGATTCCAGCGTATCGCGCGCCTCGGTAAACAGCGATTGTGTGTTGTCGGTTCCAAGCAAGGCATCGACTTTGATCAGGATACCGTCGATGCGGGTCGAGGCCGAATTCAGCTTGTTGGCAAGCTGCGAGACGTCCTGGATCGTCTGGTCAATATCTTTCTGACGCCCCGAAACCGTGTTGGCGACATCGCGGATCGACGCGACCGCGGCGCGTGCATCCTTGGTCGCCTGCGAGATATCGTCAACCGAGCCCTTCAGCTTGGCCGGGTCGATCTGGGCGACAAGCGTGTCGACGCGGTCGAGCGTCGCCTGTGCCTGTTTGCCGAAATCGTTGAAGGTGGTGGCCGTCTGGTCGAACTTCTGGATCGCCCCCTTAAGGTCGCCAGAGGCATCGGCGACATTGGCGGTGATCTTATCGGCGTTGGAAACGATGTTGTCGATCTTCTTCGCATCAACCGCCTTGACCAGCGATTCCACAGCTTGAAGCGTCGAATCGACACGGCCGGAGACCGCCTTCACCGTATTGGAAAGCTCACCCACACTCTGCAAGAAGGCGTCGATATTGCCGGAATTCTTGGCAAGCGCATCCGAGAACGTCTCGGCATTCTTGAACGTCTGGGTCAGTGGCGCGCGTGAATCCTCGATGAAACCCTGAAGTTCACCGACCGCATCATTGGCGCGATCGAGGATCTTGTCGGCGGTCGCCAAAAGATTGGTGACGCTCGACTGGTCGGCGACGATGACAGCGCGTTTGCCGTTGTCGAGCGCATGTTGGAGGATGCTTTCCTCGCCCTTGCGGCCACCTGAAAGTTCGATATAGGCAGCCCCGGTCAAGCCCTGGATTTCAAGGGCGGCTTTGGTGGAAGGGTAGATCGGCGCATCGGTGCGCACCTGGGTGAAAGCCAGCGAATATTGCGGATCGTCGGCATCGATCGACAGTGTCTGCACCGAGCCGATCTGAATGCCGTTGAAGCGCACCGGCGAGCCGACGCTGAGGCCGTTGGCCGAACCCGGAATACGCACGATCAGCTCGGTCATCGGGCCACCACGGCCATATTCGGCCATCCAGTAGACGAAGCCGAAGGCCGCCGCGATTACCAGCACCGTGAAAAAACCGACAATCGTATAATTGGCTTTGGTTTCCATCTTATCCGGTCACTTCCCGCTGCTGCCGTGCCGCGCGCCATCATCCTGCGGCACGATCGAGCGCGCCCGCTTACCCTTGAAATAGGCTTGCACCCACGGATCGTCGTAGGCCAGCATGTCGTTGATCGTGCCTTCCACCATTACCCGTTTCTTTCCGAGCACGGCAATACGGTCGCAGACCGAAAACAGGCTGTCGAGATCATGCGTTACCATATAGACGGTCAGTCCCAGACTATCGCGCAGGTTGGCGATCAGTTCATCGAATTCGGCGGCGCCGATCGGGTCGAGACCCGAGGTCGGTTCATCCAGGAAGACGAGTTCAGGATCAAGCGAGAGTGCACGGGCAAGGGCGGCGCGCTTGATCATGCCGCCTGACAGTTCGGACGGGTATTTGTCGGCGGCATCGGCTGCGAGCCCGACCATGCGGATCTTCAGATGCGCCAGTTCGTCCATCAGCGAGCGCGGCAGGTCGAGATATTCGCGCATCGGCACCTGGATGTTTTCCTTGACCGTCAGCGACGAAAACAGGGCCCCCTGCTGGAACAGCACGCCAAGCCGCATGTCGAGCGCGTTGCGCTGCGGTTCGTCGAGTTCGTCGAAATCCTGGCCGAGGATCTTGATCGTGCCGGAGCGGCGCGGCAATAGCCTCAGCACCGTGCGCATCAGCACCGATTTTCCGGTGCCCGACGCGCCAACGAAGCCGAGGATTTCGCCGCGATAGATGTCGAGGTTGAGATTGTCGAGCACCACCTTGGAGCCGAAGGCGACGGTGACGTCGCGCGCCGAGAGCACGATGTCGCTCTCGTTTCTGTCTTCCGTATCGATTGGTTTTTCGTCCACGCGATTCGCCATGCTAGAAGTCGATCGCTGCATAGAACATCGCAAAAAGCCCGTCCATCAGGATGACGACGAAAATCGCCTTCACCACCGCGGCCGTCACATGCTGGCCGAGCGATTCCGCGCTGCCGCCGACCTTCAGCCCTTCGACGGCGGCGACGATGCCAATGACCAGCGCCATGAACGGCGCCTTGATCATGCCTGAGAGCACCGTGGACAGCGTCACCGCCTCGTGCAGGCGCGACAGGAAGTTGGCGAAGGTGATGCCGGAATAGCCCCAGGCGACGGCGGCCGCACCACCGAGCGAGGCGAAATTTGCCAGCACCGTCAAAAGCGGCAGCGCGATGGTCAGCGCCACCAGTCGCGGGAAGATCAGTACGCCGATCGGGTTGAGCCCCATCACCTTCAGCGCGTCGATCTCCTCGCGCATCTTCATCGAGCCGATCTCGGCGGTGATCGCGCTGCCCGAACGGCCGGCGATCATGATCGAGGTCAACAGCACGCCGATTTCGCGCAATTGCAGGATGCCGACGAGATCGACGACGAAGACCTCGGCACCGAAGTAGCGCAGCTGGAAGGCGCCCTGCTGGGCAATGATCGCCCCGATCAGAAACGACATCAGAAGGATGATCGGAACGGCGCGAACGCCCATATTGTCGATTTGGTTGATGATCGAGGCCGGCGAAACGCCGCTGCCGCGGCCGAACTTCATCTGTGCGCCGCGCACCGCCGAGCCGAGAATATACATGGCGGCGGCGAAATTGTCCCAGACGTCGTAGGCCATCTTACCGACCGGCGCGAAGATGCGCCCAGCAAGCGACACCTTCTCCTTCAACTCCGGCTCCGGTTTGGCCGACTCCTCGGAGAACATCGCCAGCATTTCGTCGATATGCTGATTGGTGCCTTCGAAGCGGACCGTCCGTCCGGCCGCCTCCTCTTCCTTCTTCAGCCGGCACAGCAGCCAGATCCCGGCGGTATCGATATCCGTAATGTCGGAAAGATCGACCGTCAGGTCACCGGCCTTCTGGTGCAGCAGCTTCTCGAAGTCACGCAGCACGAAATGCACATAGGCACTACGCCAGCTGCCTCTGAGACGCACATGCTGCCCCGAGCCATCGGACTGGTCGTCCACGTCAAGTGAGGCAACGTTGCGATTCTCGGCGTTCAAGATACTTATGTCTTTCAAGGCTCACGGCGACATTACCGACTCGGCGGATCGTTCGCCGCCCGGCGCGTCAATATACAGAAGCAACGTGCGAATTCCATGCTCACAGGACAGCAATAATGCCGCGCACCCTCGATATCCAGATGAATTCATTTCCGATTGCTGGGACCTTCACCATCTCGCGCGGCGCAAAGACCGAGGCCGAGGTGATTACCTGCACGCTCTCCGAAGACGGTGTACAGGGGCTTGGCGAATGCGTGCCCTATCGCCGCTACGGTGAGACCATGGAGAGCGTTTTTGCCCAGATCGAGGCGGCGCGTCCGCTGATCGAGGCCGGGATCTCCCGCCGCGACCTCTTGTCCGCCATGCCGCCGGGCGCTGCCCGCAACGCCGTCGATTGCGCCCTCTGGGACCTGGAAGCGAAACAAACGGGTGAAAGCGTCGCGGCCCGTCTCGGCCTTGCCGATCTGAAGCCGCTCACCACCGCTTACACCATCTCGCTCGGTGAGCCGGAGGTGATGGCCGCAAAGGCTCGCGAACATGCAGGCCGCGCGCTGCTCAAGGTCAAGGTCGGAACCGGCGACGATGAAAGCCGTATCCGCGCCGTCCGCGCGGCCGCACCCGATGCCGCCATCATCCTTGACGCCAATGAAGGCTGGCCGGAAGCCGTGCTCGAACGACATCTCAACATCGCGGCGCAAGCGGGTGTGGCTCTCGTCGAGCAGCCGCTGCCGGCCGGCCGCGACGCTCTGCTTGCCGAAATCCGTCGCCCGCTTCTCGTCTGCGCCGACGAAAGTGTCCACCACACCGGCGATCTCGCAAGCCTTGCAGACCGCTATGATGCGATTAACATCAAGCTCGACAAGACGGGAGGCCTGACGGAGGCCCTGGCGATGAAGGTCGAGGCAGAACGGCTCGGTTTCAGCATCATGATCGGCTGCATGGTCGGCACCTCGCTTGCCATGGCGCCGGCCGTGCTGCTCGCCCAGAATGCCGATTTCGTCGATCTCGACGGTCCGCTGCTGCTTGCCCGCGATCGCGAACCCGGCCTGCGCTACGCCGCTTCCCTGGTCTTTCCGCCTGAAAGCACGCTTTGGGGCTGAAGGTAGTAAGCTGAGATGACGAGGCCGAGACCGGAGAACGCGACGAGCGCCATGACGTAATAGCTGACGACGCCGAGCCAGGCATAGAGATAACCCGACGCCAGCGTCATCAGCGCCATTGCCATGCCGACATAGAAGAAGTAGGCGCCTTGCGCCGAGGATTCCTGCGTCTCCTGCACCGTCGCCATGATCCGCCGCTGCACCCCGGTATGCACGAAGGCATAGGTGAAGCCGTGGAAACATTGCAGCAGGAAAAAACCGGCAAAGCCGGTATTCATCGGAAACAGTATCCAGCGGCAGACGCTGACCGCGCAGCCGAAGCGGATCAGGGTCCAGGCGTCGAAGCGCCGGTTGAGACGCTTCGACAGGAAGAACACCGTCACTTCGGAAGCGACGCCGACGCTCCAGAGCAGGCCGACCTCAGTGCCGGAAAAGCCGAGATGATGCCAGTAGATCGATGAAAAGGCGTTGAGCACCGCATGGCTCGACTGCTGAATGGCGACACCGATCAGCAGCAGCAGCAAGTGCGGCTCGCGCAACCCGCTGCCGGTGGCGGCCGGAATGTTGATCGGCTGGCCACGCCGACGCGTCGGCCCGATGCGCGGGCAGAAGATCGCCATGACCACGGTCATGGCAAAGCCGAACACCATGATATCAAGCACCATCCCGCCGCCCCACCGGCTGATTAGCTGGCCACCGACCAGCGTCGAGACGATGAAGGCAATCGAACCCCAGACGCGCATCGACCCGTAATCGAGGCCCCAGCGGCGCACGCCCGAGATGACGATCGATTCGACGACGGGCACATAGGGCGCGAAAGTGGCGCCCTGCAGTGCATAGACGATCGTCACCGGCCAGAAGGTCGTCGTCCAGAAGAGCGCGATCGCCGTCAGCAGCGACAGGCTGCCCGACCAGAGCAGCACGTCGGCGCGCTCCTTCAAACGGTCGGCGATCATGGCGACAACAGGCGCCACCAACACGCGAACCACCATCGGTATGGCAAGGATAACGCCGATCTCGTGGTCGCTGAAGCTGTGGGTTGCGAGCCACATCGGAAAGAACGGCAGAACGATGCCGTTGACGAGCAATGGCGCGCAATAGGAAAGCGCGCTGAGCAGCCGGAAGCGCGGAGGCGCTCCCTCACTCGGGGAATGTTGAGCGGGAATCATCGGTGGACCTGAAGGAAACTGATCGTTGTCCTAACACACCACCCTGGAGGCGACCATTGCGAGAAATAGCCCTACTGAAACGTTTTAGAAAATAAATAGTGCCTGTCGCCTGACGGTAACGGCTAAACTCCTGGAGCGCGCGGCGCTGATACGCCGGCCCCAAAAATCAGACGGCCCTCAAATCAGGCGCCCCCCAAATCACGCGGCCTGCGGGGCGAACTCGCCCTGGTCATGCATTTCGATGGCGGCAAGCGCCGGCACACTGCTGGCAAGCGCCCGCCAGGTGATCAGTTCGAACGTGCCGTCGTCGTGCTCGGCCACCGCCGTGCAGCTTTCCACCCAATCGCCCGTATTGATGTAGCGGATGCCGTCCATGTCCTGGATGATGGCATGATGGATGTGTCCGCAGATCACGCCGTCGGCGCCGCTTTTGCGGGCTTCCTCTGTCACGACGCGCTCGAACTCACCGATGAAGTTGACGGCATGCTTGACCTGCAGCTTCGCCCAGGCCGAGAACGACCAGTAAGGCATGCCGAGGCGTCGGCGCACTGCCGCCAGGAGGATGTTGATGCGGATCGCAGTATCGTAGGCCCAGTCGCCGAGATAGGCGAGCAGGCGTGCGTTGCGGACGACCACATCGAACTCGTCGCCGTGCAAAATCAGGTATTTTTTGCCGTCGGCGCCATCATGCATCATGCGGTCGACGACCTCGATGCCGCCGAAATGCATTCCCGGGAAGTCGCGCAGGAATTCGTCGTGATTGCCGGGGATATAGACGACGCGTGTGCCCTTGCGGGCCTTGCGCAGCAGCTTCTGGACGACATCGTTGCAGACCTGCGGCCAGTACCAGCTGCGCTTCAGGCGCCAGCCGTCGACGATGTCGCCGACGAGCACGATCGTATCGGCCTCGTGGTGGCGCAGGAAATCCAAAAGGAAATCGGCCTTCGCGGCCTTCGAGCCGAGATGGACATCGGAAATGAAGAGCGTTCGGAAATGTCTGGGTTCCATCATGTCTATCACGAGCTGTCGCTCATGCCCCATCTTTCATCTAGCCTTCCAAAACCAGACTCGTGTTTCAGGAAGATGACAGACTGGGGAAAAGCCCTGCGCGCCGGCAATATTGCCCTCTCCATCGAGCGCGTTCATGATGAAGGCGACTCATATCCGACAATGCGGGATGGCTGATGCGTCTCTTTCTCGTTCGCCACGGCGAATCTCTCGGCAACCTCAATGAACAGGCCTATCGGCAATTCGGCGATCACAATGTGCCGCTGACCGAGTGGGGTCACCGCCAGGCGGTGGAAGCCGGCGGCGCGATCGCCTCCTATTTGAAGACACTGCCGGGCGCGGATTTCCGCAAGCTGCAGATCTGGTACTCGCCATTCCTCAGAACACGGCAAAGTAAGGATGCCTTGCTTACAGCCCTGCCGGAAAGCTATGTCGGCGAAATCCGGGAGGATTACCTGCTGCGCGAGCAGGATTTCGGTCTGTTCACCGAAATCTATGACCATGCCGAACAGAAGCAGAAATTTCCCGAGGAATTCGAAAAATGGGCGAGACTGCGCAGCAACAGCGGCAAGTTCTACGCGCGGCCGCCAGATGGCGAGAGCCGGGCGGATGTGGCCCAGCGTGTCCGCCTTTTCCTTCAGACCGTCATGCGCGACGCTGAAAATAGCAGCCACAACGTCGTGATCGTCGGCCATGGCGTCACCAACCGGGCGGTCGAAATGAATTTTCTGCACCGCCCCGTCGAATGGTTCGAGCGTTCCGACAATCCTGGAAATGCCGATATCACGTTGATCGAGGGGACGCGCTCGCAAGGATACGTGTCGACCCTGCTGCACCAGGCGGCCGACCGGCAGCCGGGACAGGAAAGTGAACTGCGCGATGCCTATGGCGCCGACGTGACGATCACGCCGAAGCCCGGTGGATAGGTTTCTGGCGGATTACACAAGGCAACCCGCCAACTCCTCACCTCAGGTTATTCGTCGCCTCGGGTGAACCTTCACCTCGGGTGACTGGTCACCCTATGTCGGCGACGTCACCGTTGCCGGTTCCTGCCCGGCCGGTGCCTCCTCGTTCACAGTCTCCGGCCGCTTCATCCTCAAGAGACGCAGCACGAAGACGAAGAAGACGGGAACGAAGAAGATCGCCAGCACCGTCGCCGAGACCATGCCGCCCAGCACGCCGGTGCCGATCGCATTCTGGCTGGCCGCACTTGGGCCGGTGGCGATTGCCAGCGGCACCACGCCCAATGTAAAGGCGAGCGAGGTCATGATGATCGGCCGGAAGCGCAGCCGAGCGCCTTCGATCGCGGCATCCATCAGCGATTTTCCCTCGGCAAAGCCGTCCTTGGCGAATTCGACGATCAGGATGGCGTTCTTCGCCGACAGACCGATGATCGCGATCAGGCCGACCTTGAAGTAGATGTCGTTGGACATGTCGCGGCTCATTACCGCGAGCACGCAGCCGATGACCCCAAGCGGCACGACCAGCATCACCGACAACGGGATCGACCAGCTCTCGTATAGCCCCGATAGCAGCAGGAAGACGAAAAGGATGCTGAGACCGAACAGGAACGGCGCCTGCGATCCCGATTTGAGCTCCTCCAGCGACTGGCCGGTCCATTCGAAGCCGAAGCCGTCGGGAAGCTCGGAGGCCAGCCGTTCCATTTCGGTAATCGCCGCGCCCGATGAATATCCCGGCGCCGGAGCGCCCGAAATGCGAACAGAGGGATAGCCGTTGTAACCGACGATCTGCGCCGGCCCCTTCTGCCACTCGGCGACCGCGAAGGATGAGAGCGGCACCATGCCGCCGCTCGCATTGCGGACGTTGAGTTTCATCAGGTCTTCGGCCTGAAGCCTGCTCTTGTCCTGTGCCTGCACGATGACGCGCTGCATGCGGCCGGAATTCGGGAAGTCGTTGACGTAGCTCGAACCGAGATTGGCGGTGATCGTGCTGTTGATGTCGGCGAAGGCGACGCCGAAGGTATTGGCCTTTTCGCGATCGATGACGAGCACCAGCTGAGCCGAATCAGGCATGCCCTCCGGCCGGATACCGGCGATGATAGGGTTCTCAGATGCCTTGCCGAGCAGCATTCCTGCCGCCTCGGTCAGTGCCGCCTGGCCCTTTGCCCCGCGATCCTGAAGGCGGAAGGTGAAACCGTTGGTCGTGCCGAAGCCTTCGATCGGCGGCGGCGACAATGCGAAGGAAGTCGCATCCTTCAACGCAAACAGCTGCATATTGACGCGGTTGGAGATCTCCTGCACCGAATTGCCCGCGCCACGCTCGGCCCAGTCCTTCAGGGTAACGAACACCAGGGCGGCATTCGGCCCCTGCCCCGAAAAGCTGAAGCCCTGGATCGCCACGACGTTGGCAACCGCCGGCTCCTTCTTGAAGATCGCCTCGATGCTTTCGAGCGAGGCGACCGTGCGGTTACGGCTCGCCTCGGGCGGCCCCTGCACGTCGACGATCAGGAAGCCCTGGTCCTCGTCCGGCACGAAACTGCTCGGCAGGTTGACGAAGAGATAGCCGAGACCGACGACGACCGCGACATAGACCGCCATGACCCGCCAGGAGCGCTTGGCCAGTCCCTCGACGGCGCGGGCGTACCTGCCGGTCAGCCGTTCGAACTTTCGGTTGAACCAGCCGGCGATGCCCTTCTTCTCGTGATGGCCCTTGATCGGCTTCAGGAAAGTCGCGCAGAGCGCCGGCGTCAGCGACAGCGCCAGGAAGGCCGAAAACAGGATCGAGACGACCATGGTCAGGCTGAACTGGCGGTAAATGATGCCTGTCGAACCCGGGAAGAACGCCATCGGCACGAAGACGCAGGAGAGCACCAGCGTGATGCCGAGGATTGCGCCGGTGATCTGCCGCATCGCCTTTTTGGTCGCCTCCTTCGGCGACAGGCCTTCCACCGCCATCAGACGCTCGACGTTCTCGACCACGACGATGGCGTCATCGACGAGGATGCCGATGGCAAGCACCATCGCAAACATCGTCAACACGTTGATCGAGAAGCCGGCGGCAAACATCACCGCCAGCGTCCCGAGCAGCGCGACCGGCACGACGAGCGTCGGAATGATGGTGTAGCGGAAGCTTTGCAGGAAGACGAGCATGACGATAAAGACGAGGGCAACGGCTTCTGCGAGCGTATGCGCCACCTTCTCGATCGATGCCGAGACGAACGGGCTGGTGTCGTAGGGAACGGAATATTCGACGCCCGCCGGGAAGAAACGCGACAGCTCCTCCATCTTCGCCTTGACCAGATTGGACGTGTTGACGGCGTTGCCCGTCGACGACAGCTGGATGGCGATGGCAGCGCTCGGTTGCCCGTTCAGCCGGGTGGAGAAGCTGTAGCTCTCGCTGCCCTCTTCGATCCGCGCGACGTCGCGCAGCCGGACGTTCGACCCGTCGGCATTGGCGCGCAGCACGATGTTCCCGAATTCCTTGCTGTCGGTCAGCTGACCCTTCACCAGTACCGTCGCCGTCAGGTCTTGCGAGATCGGATTGGGTGCGGCGCCGATCTGGCCCGCCGCAACTTGGGCATTCTGCGCCGAGATCGCCCCGCTGATGTCGGAGGCGGTGAGGTTCAAGCCGACCATCTTGTCGGGATCGATCCAGATGCGCATCGCCCGCTGCGAGGCAAACAGCTGCGCCCGGCCGACGCCGTCGAGACGGCGTAGCTCGCCGATGACGTTCCGGTTGAGATAGTCGCCGAGCGCCACCTCATCGGTCTTGCCGTCGGTCGAGGTCAGCGAGATGAACATCAGGAAGCCGGACGACGCCTCCTCGACTGTGACGCCCTGATCCTTGACGGATTGCGGCAGCCGCGGCTCGACGCGGCGGATGGCATTCTGAACGTCGACGGAGGCCTGGTCGATATCGGTGCCCGCCGCAAACGTCGCGGTGATCGTCATCGCGCCCGAGGTGTCGGAGGTCGATTCGAAATAGGCAAGGTGCTCGACCCCGTTCAGCTCTTCCTCGATCTGCCGGGTGACGCCCTGATAGATGTCCTGCGGCGATGCGCCGGGATAGCTGGTAGTAATGCTGAGCTGCGGCGGCGCGACCTTCGGATATTGTGCGACCGGGAGGAACGGCAGCGCGATCAGGCCGGCGATGGAGATGAAGATCGCAAAGACCCATGCCAGGATCGGGCGATCGATAAAGAAACGTGCCATTGATCTTACTCCGGCTTCTTGGCGTCGCCGGACGCGACTTCGCCATCCCGCCACGCTTCCGGCGCGACCTTGGCGCCCGGCTGCAGTTTCTGCACGCCGTCGACGACCAGGCGTTCGCCAGCAGACAGGCCGCTTTCGACCACCCATTCATTGCCGGAGGATTGACCGAGCTCGACGTCGCGCGGCTGCGCCACGTCTCCGTCCTCTACGACATAGACCTGCGCCTTGCCATCGGCCGCACGGATGACGGCGCGTTGCGGGATGAGGATCGCCTTCTCGCGGACGGCCTGCTCGATGCGGACCCTGACGTAAAGACCCGGCAGCAGATCGCCGTTGGGATTGGGGAATTCGCCGCGCAGGGTAACCTGGCCCGTCGTCGCATCGACGCTGGCGCTGCGGAACAGCAGTTTTCCGGCCTGGGCGTAGACCGTGCCGTCGTCGAAGACGAGTTTGATGTCGGCTTTGCCTTGTTCCGTCGAGGCGAGGTTGCCATTCTCGACCGCCCGCTTCAGCGCCAGCAAGTCGCCGGAGGATTGCGTGAAGTCGGCATAGACGGGGTCGATCTGCTGGATCATCGCCAGCGCATCGCCGGCATCTGCCGTCACCAACGCGCCTTCGGTCACCAGTGCGGCGCCGATGATGCCTGAGATCGGTGCCCGGATTTCGGTATAGCCGAGATTGATCTTCGCTTCGTCGAGTGCTGCCTGCGCCAGCGCGACATCGGCGTCGGCCTGGGCAAGGGCGACAGCCGCCGCATCATATTCGACCCCGCTTGCGACATCGCGGTCGCGCAGCGACTTCTGCCGATCCAGCTGCTGCCGGGCATTCAGCTGCGTCGCCCTGGCGCGCTCGAGGCTGGCTTCGGCGCTGGCGACGCGGACCCGGAACAGGGCCGGATCGATCCGATAGAGCACGTCGCCCTGATGAACGAGACTGCCCTGCTCGAACACCCGTTCCTGCAGGATGCCGGAAACCCGGGCCCTCACCTCCGAAACACGCGTCGCGGCGATGCGGCCGGGCAATTCGCTGACAACGGGAACCGGACGCGCGTTCAGCGTCAGCACGCTGACGGCGGCCGGCGGCATGGCGCCGCCTTCCTGGGCGTGAACCGGCAATCCCACGCCGAGGAACAGCGCCAGCGTTAGTGCGTAACGCACTGTTTTCGTATGAAAATGCATAATCCACTAGCCTTCCTGATGGTCCCGCTGAGGTCCAAAAAAGCACAGCCCGCCGAAATGACGTTCGGCGGGCCTCCTGTGCCGACAGATAGCCAATCTTATTTCGGATTGCAAGATACCTACCGGTTGGTATGATAGCGACATCACTTCTTTTGGTATGATAGCTCCGCGATCCCGGGAGTGATACTGATCCCCTCCGGTCTTCTCGTCACGAAACGCATCTCGAACCCAGGTCATGCATTGATAGATAGTCCCCGCAACAGAAAGAAACAACCGGAAGTCGTGCGGCAGGCTCTTCTCGATTGTGCCACCAAGCTGGCACTGGAGCAGGGTCTGGCCGCCGTCAGCCTGCAGGCAGTCGCAAGTGCTGCCGGTGTGACAAAAGGAGGTCTGTTTCACCACTTCCCCAATAAGCAGGCTCTTATTGAGGCCGTGTTCGACGGTATGATGGAAAACCTCGACCGCGAAATCGACCAGGAACTGGAAAAGGACAAGGGCGGCCACGGCACATTCAGCCGCGCCTATGTCCGTACTCTTTTTTCCGATCGCGCTCTCAACAACAGCCCATGGTCGGCGCAGACGATGACCGTGCTGGCCGACCCCTACTCCAAAAGCCTCTGGCACAAATGGATCAATGACCGGCTGGTCAGGCACGCCGAAACCGACGCGGGAATGCGGCTCGAAATCATTCGCCTGGCGGCGGATGGCGCATGGCTCGCCCATGTCCTAAGGCCAGACGACCGCGCCGGCTCGGACGACACGGCTCTGCTGAAGGAATTGATCGAACTCACCGAGGGGTGACAGCCGATCGGCATCCCGCGCCCGAGCGCTGTCACTTGAGCGCGGGATGATCCGGCTAAGCAGCCCGCACGGCCACCGTCGGTTTGACGTTCTGGTTCATGCGGAACAGATTGTTCGGATCGTAGCGCCGCTTGATTTCGGCAAGCCGGCCGTAATTGGCGCCATAGGCGCTTTCCACCCGATCGGCCTCGTCCTCAGGCATGAAGTTGATATAGGCGGTTCCCACAGCATGCGGCTTGGTTGCCTCGAAAAGCTCACGCGCCCAGCCGGTGCAGCTTGCATCCATCCCGCTTTCCCGCCAGCGTGCATGCACGTTCATGACGAAATGCGAGCTGCGCTGCGGAAATGCGGTGGCCTCAGTCGGAATGCGGCCGGCCGCACCGCCGACATGGCCGATGAAGATTTCGCATTCTGGTCCCGGCAGCTTGCGCACGGCGCTGAGCAACACCTCGATCGCTGCGTCGGAGAGCGAGGCGAAATCCTGGCTCTTCCAGTAATTGCGCGCACCTGGCGTCAGCAGCGGGTCGAATGCCTGCTGCCAGCCGGTAAACGGTACCGGGCCGACGACGTCGGCAATCGGTTTTCCGATCGCCCGCAATCTTTCCGTCGCTTTTTCCCCGGCCGCGATGTCTCCGCAATAGCACATCGCAAGCACCACGACCTCTTTGCCATGCCATTCGGCCGGAAGGAACGGCAGCGGCGGCGCCTGGCGCATCACCACCCAGCAGGTCAGTTCATCGGGTGCGGCTTCCAGCGCCTGCCGATATTCCCTCAGCACCTTTTCCGCGTCAGCGAACGGATGCACCACCAGCCCGGCGAGGACCTCTGTCTTGAGCGGGTTGAGCTGGAATTCGAAGGAGGTAACGACGCCGAAATTGCCGCCACCGCCGCGCAACGCCCAGAACAGGTCCGGTCTTTCCGTCTCGCTCGCCTTGACCAGCTCGCCATCGGCCGTCACCACATCCACCGAAATCAGATTGTCGATCGTCAGCCCGAATTTGCGGGTCAGCCAGCCGAAACCGCCGCCGAGCGTCAGGCCGGCTATGCCGGTGGTCGAATTGATGCCGGTCGGCAGCACCAGCCCGAAGGCGAGCGTTTCCTGGTCGACGTCGGCAAGCGTTGCCCCCGGCTCGATCCTGGCGCGGCGCGTCTCCGGGTCGACCCGCACCGATTTCATCGCCGACAGGTCGATGACGACGCCGCCCTCGCAGACGGCGTTGCCGGCAATACCGTGGCCGCCGCCGCGCACCGAAACGAGCAGATTATTGTCGCGCGCAAACCGCACCGCGCGCACGACATCGGCAGCGCCGGCGCAACGCGCGATAAGCCCGGGCCGCCGGTCGATCATCGCATTCCAGATCGCCCGCGCCTCATTGTAATCCATGTCTTTACTGGTCAGGAGATTGCCGCGAAATCCGGCGGCAAACGCATCGATGGCCACGTCATTGACCATCGTCTGCCCCTTTTGCAGGGTCGTCAGGTTCAAATTGTCCATGGTTTCCTCCATGCGACCGGCGCCCCGCACCGTCGCGGCCGGGATTTTGCGCCCGTTGCCTTCGGCAAACAAGTTTCGAAAAGGATTAGCTAATATAGACGTGGTAGAACGAAGCGTATCTCGTTGAGATTACTTTTAAAATTTGTACCGGCGCCGACGGACGGCGATCCTTGCGTGGTAGCCCGTTGCGATCGCCGCGCAAGTTCCTACTTTGCAACCTCGTAAATGGCGGGATGCAAATTCGTTGCTTTGATTTGCCATTGCGATAGACAGGATCGCCAACCTGGAGAAGATCGATGGTCAGTTTCGGTGTTTTGACAACCTATGTCCTGGTGGTGCTGGGTCTGATGATCATTCCGGGGCCGGCCACACTCCTCACCCTGGCCAGAGCCATCAGCGGCGGCAAACGCGCCGGAATGGCAACGGGCCTCGGCATTGCTGCGGGTGATCTTGTCCATACGACGATGGCAACCTTCGGCCTGTCGGCATTGCTTGCCACGTCAGCCCTGGCGTTTGAAATCGTCAAATATGCCGGCGTCGCTTACCTGATTTATCTCGGATTCCGGGCCTTCTTCGAGAAGGCGCAAAGCCTCGACATGCCCAAGGCACAAGCGATCAGCCCCATGCGCGCCTTTCGTCAGGGACTCTTTACCGAGATCCTGAATCCCAAGACGGCTTTGTTCTTCTTGGCTTTCCTGCCGCAGTTCATCCATCCGGAAAGCGGGTCCGCCATCGCACAATTCGCCCTGCTCGGAATCATTTTCGTCGGGCTCAGCATCTGCGTAACGTCGCTTCTGGCGATCGCGGCCGGTTCTATTGGCGGCTGGCTGCAGAGCAACCGTCGGGTTGGGCGGTGGCAGGGAAAGGTCGTCGGCACGGTTTACATGGCCTTGGGTGCCAGGCTCGCCCTTCAGCAGCAGTAACCTGCTGCTTCGCGCAAATATCAGCGCACGCTGGAAAATAGCTTTCTCAGGAAGAAACGGCGCGGCGTTTGGGCGTCGCCTTCAAGTTCGCCGAACTGCTCGAAGCCCAGTTTGAGATAGAAGGGTTTCGCTTGAAAATCGAAGGTGTCGAGAAAGATACCCAAACAAGCGCGCTCGCGGGCTATGCGCTCTGCCTCCTCCATCAGCTTGGTACCAAAACCTTCGCCTCTGCGCGCAGCTGGAACAACCAGGTATTTGATAAAAAGCCAATTGTACTCCTCCACGGCATAGAGACCCCCGATGATGTCGAAAGTGTCGGGATCTCTCAGGACTATCCCGAGATCGGGCTGCTCGATCAGGTGAGTCGTGTGCGGAGCGTTGAAGTCCAATAGCAATTTGAGCACTTCGTTCCGCTCTTCGGCGGTTGGCTCATTCGGGAGGATTTCGAGGATGGGCAGCATCACCAAAGGATGAGGCAGCGATCGCGCAGTGTCCAGCTGTCAATTGGAGATGCCCCTCCGCCCGCCCGTCTCACGAAAACTTCTCCCATCCCTATTTCCATACTGTCGCCGCTAACCGATTGATGTATGCAGGGAGCACAAAAGACGTGCACGGAGGCGGCAATGGATCACCAGGAAAAATCCAAGACGGAAAAGAACCTGACAGGCGGCGATCTCGACGAGCAGGCGCTGTTCTTCCACCGCTATCCCCGCCCCGGCAAACTGGAGATCCAGGCAACCAAGCCGCTCGGCAACCAGCGCGACCTGGCACTTGCCTATTCGCCCGGCGTCGCAGCCCCCTGCCTTGCCATCCGCGACAATCCCGAAATGGCGGCCGAATATACCTCGCGCGCCAATCTCGTCGCCGTCATTTCCAACGGCACGGCAGTGCTTGGCCTCGGCAATATCGGCCCGCTGGCCTCGAAGCCGGTGATGGAGGGCAAGGCCGTGCTCTTCAAGAAATTCGCCGGCATCGATGTCTTCGATATCGAAATCGACGCCGCAGGCGTCGAGCAGATGGTCTCGACTATCGCCTCGCTGGAGCCGACCTTCGGCGGCATCAATCTCGAAGACATCAAGGCGCCGGAATGTTTCGAGGTCGAGCGGCGCCTGCGCGAAAAGATGAAGATCCCGGTCTTCCACGACGACCAGCATGGCACGGCAATCATCGTCGCCGCCGCGATCCTCAACGGACTGGAACTCGCCGGCAAGGCGATCGAAAACGTCAAGATCGTCGCCTCCGGCGCCGGTGCCGCAGCCCTTGCCTGCCTGAACCTGCTGGTGATCCTCGGCGCCAAGCGCGAAAACATCTGGGTCCACGATCTCGAAGGCCTCGTCTATGAGGGCCGCATCGAGCTGATGGACGAATGGAAATCCGTCTACGCCCAGAAGAGCGAGACGCGCACGCTCGCCGAAAATATCGGCGGCGCCGACGTCTTCCTCGGCCTGTCGGCCGCCGGCGTGCTGAAGCCGGAGCTGCTGGCGCAGATGGCCGATAAGCCGCTGATCATGGCGCTCGCCAATCCGACGCCGGAAATCATGCCGGATCTTGCCCGTGCCGCCCGCCCCGATGCGATGATCTGCACCGGCCGCTCGGATTTCGCCAACCAGGTCAACAACGTCCTCTGCTTCCCCTATATCTTCCGCGGCGCGCTCGATTGCGGCGCCGAGACGATCAACGAGGAAATGAAGATGGCGGCCGTGCGTGCCATCGCCGCCCTTGCCCGCGAAGAGCCGTCGGATGTCGCCGCCCGCGCCTATTCCGGCGAAACGCCCGTCTTCGGCCCCGACTACCTGATCCCCTCGCCCTTCGATCCGCGCCTCATCCTGCGCATCGCCCCTGCGGTTGCCAAGGCCGCCGAACAGAGTGGCGTGGCGCGCCGCCCGATCCAGGATTTCGACGCCTATCTCGATCAGCTGAACCGCTTCGTCTTCCGCTCCGGCTTCGTCATGAAGCCGATCTTCACCGCGGCCAAGGCAGCAGAACGCAAGCGTGTCATCTTCTCCGAAGGCGAAGACGAGCGCGTGTTGCGCGCCGCCCAGGTGCTGCTCGAGGAAGGCCTCGCCGAACCGATCCTGATCGGCCGCCCGCAGGTCATCGAGACCCGCCTGAAGCGCTACGGCCTGCGTATCCGCCCGCTGCAGGATTTCGAGGTCATCAATCCGGAAGACGATCCGCGCTTCCGCGAATATGTCGATCTCTATTTCTCGCTGGTCGGCCGCCGCGGCGTCATTCCCGAAGCCGCCCGCACCATCGTGCGCACCAACACCACCGTCATCGGCGCACTGGCGCTGAGGCGCGGCGAGGCCGATGCGCTGATCTGCGGTCTGGAAGGCCGCTACGAGAAGCACCTGCGCGACGTCCGCCAGATCATCGGCAAGCGCAAGGATGTCCGTGATTTCTCGGCCCTCAGCCTGATGATCTCACAGCGCGGCGCCACTTTCTTCACCGATACCTACGTCACCTTCAATCCGAACGCCGAAGAGATCGCCGAGGCTACGGTGCTGGCGGCCGAGGAAATCCGCCGTTTCGGCATCACCCCGCGCGCCGCCCTCGTTTCGCATTCCAACTTCGGCTCGCGCGAATCCGAAAGCGCCACGAAGATGCGCAACGCCCTGCAGCTTGTGCGCGAGGCCGCCCCAGATCTCGAGGTCGACGGCGAGATGCACGGCGAAAGCGCCATCACCGAAGCGCTGCGCAAGCGCGTCATGCCGGATACGACCCTGCACGATGAGGCAAACCTGCTGGTCTTCCCGAACCTCGACGCCGCCAACATCACGCTTGGCGTGGTGAAGTCGATGACCGATGGTCTGCATGTCGGCCCGATCCTCCTTGGCACCGCCCTGCCTGCCCACATCCTTGCCCCCTCGGTCACCTCCCGCGGCGTCGTCAACATGGCGGCGCTGGCCGTCGTCGAAGCATCGCAACCGGCTTAAGCCGGTTGCCGGCAAGCAAACGACAGGCGCTTGAGACCGGCCCGACGCCCTGTCAACCACCCTCTATCGACAGGCGTCCTCTGCCCGCGAGCGCATCCGCGCGTTCGTTGCCGATAATCCCTGAATGACCCTTGCACCAGGCAATGGTCACCAGGGCGTTCCGGGATAATTGAAGATCGATCGCTTTCCAGAGTTCCGCATTATCGATCGTTCGCCGTCGGCCATGTCCATTCGGGCTGCTTTTCTTCCAGCCATTGTTCTTCCAGATATGTCGCCGGCTGTTACAGCCTTTGACGGCATAGACGGAATCGGACCAGATGGTCGCAGCTTCGCCGGTTGTTTGGCTGTTGATCCACATGGCCGCCCTGAGAACGGCGGTCAATTCCATCGAATTATTGCTGGAATCTCCAACGCCACCGAAGTCCGCCGCGATTTCCACCGCATCGCGATAAGCGACAAACGACCAGCCTCCATGCCCGGAACCGGGCTCAAAACAACCGTCCGCGAAGACGTGAAGGCCGTGTTGGGTTTCCGCTACGCCTGATGTCGGTGCAAAGGATCGGATCTCGTCGGGAATGCCTGTCATTTTCACCGAGTCCCAGGCGATTGCTGGATAAGATTACGAAAATACGGTAGGATTTTCTCTGAGCTTATTAAGAGAAATCCGTTAAGGGAAAACGCGCGGCCGTTGAAGTCGCATTCGACCCACCGACCGTTTGCTCATTCCGGGACGACGCCGTGAAACGCCGAAACCTGTCTCTCGCCGTCCTCCTCGCTTTCTCAGCGCCCGCCGCCGCGCAGACCAGTGCCGTCTGTGAGGACCTGCGCGGCCGTCTCGCCGACCTGCCGCGATCGATCGGCAATGGCAACGGTTCGGAAGCCCGCCAATATTCCAGCGCCATGGCCGAGCAGAACCTCGAGCTGCGCAAGGTTCGCAACGACCTGCGCAGTTACGGCTGCACCTCGGGCAGCATGGTGGTGATCGGCGGCCAGAATGCCGATTATTGCGCCGAGCTCTCGGACTCCGAAGCCCGAATGATCGACAATATCGGTTACCTCCAGGATCGCCGCAACGAGCTGACCGGCCGGAACGGCGCCGATGACGGCGCCCGGCGGGAGCTGATGTCTGCGCTCGATAGCAATGGCTGCAACAGCGAGAATTTCTATGCGCCTGACGAGCGCAGCGCCAACGACCCTGCCCCGAGCGTCGAGGAACAGGCGATGCGCACCGATACCTTCATTCCGCTCGGCGGTGGTGAGGAGGCCGACCCGCGCTACGGCCTGCCGCGAGCCGAGATGCTGTCGCCGGTCAGCACCATGTGCGTGCGCAGCTGCGACGGCGGTTTCTTCCCGATCAGCTCGAACGCCACTTCGGTCGATTTCGGCCGCGATGCCCAGACCTGCGCCAAGATGTGCCCGGGGATCGAAACCCAACTGTTCTATCGCGAGGTGACGAGCACCGAAGCCTCGAACATGATCTCGGTCGCGACCGGCACACCCTACAGCGCCATGAAAAACGCTTTTGCCTACAAGAACCGCACGCCCGGCGAAAAGACCTCCTGCGCCTGCAATCTCACCGCCTATTATGACGAGATGCGCGGCAAGCAGGCGGTAAGCCAGCCGCCGCAACAAGGCTCGATCACCACCATCCACACCAATCCGCCGGTGAAGGATGGTACGGCTGCCGCGCCGCAGCCATCCGTGCCGGAGCGCCCGTACGACCCAACGCAGAACAAGGTCCGCCAGGTCGGCCCGCAGTTCCTTGCCGGTGACCAGGGCTCGATCGATCTCGCCAATCCTGCCGCACCTGGCCCCCAACCCCAGCAGCAGCAGTAATTGGCTACGGCTCGGTCCGCCCCCAGCCGTCGTGGAAGACGAGTTCCTCGAGCGGCAGCCGCTGCCGCCAACCTTTGACGGAGAGTTCCGGCTGATCATAGAGCCGATCGACAAAACCGGCGCAGAGCCAGGCGACCACCTCGATATGCTCGGGTATGCCGAGAATCGTTTTCAGGTCGCCTTCGTGAAAGATGCTGACCCAGCCGATACCGATCCCTTCGGCGCGCGCCGCAAGCCAGAGATTCTGGATGGCGCAGACGGTGGAATAGCTATCCATCCGCGGATTGTGCGTCCTCCCCAGCACCACGCTGCCGCTGCGCGTGGGATCGCAGGTCACGCAGATGCCGAGCGGCGCCTCTGCGATGCCTTCGAGCTTGAGGGAGCGGTAGGCCTGCTGCCGTTCGCCCTCAAACATCAATGCCGCCTCTTCGTTCGCCTTGGCAAAGGCATCGCGGACGCGCGCGCGCACCGTTGGACTTTTCACCAGAATGAAATTCCACGGCTGCATGAAGCCGACGGAGGGTGCGTGATGAGCGGCCGTCAGCAGCCGTTCCACGACGTCGTCCGGCAAGGGGTCAGGCAGGAACTGGCTGCGAACGTCGCGCCGCGTCAAGATCGCATGATAGACGGCCTCGCGTTCGGCCAAGGAAAAACCGGACGCCGCCGGAAGGGCATCCTCATCAAAGGGTCGCATCGTCAAATCCCCAACAACGCAACCGCCCGCCGTCCGCGCGGGTTGGGTCTATCTTGCCAGGCCGGTCTTCTGACTTGGCGTCATCCGTCTGCCGCAGCCTTCCCGGCAAAGCCAGTGGCATGATTAGCGGCAGACGTCAGCCTTACAGCGTTGGGCACGTTCCGGTCTTGCACCGGATTCCCGATTCTCCCGCCTGGCCGGCGGGCACCTGACGGCGCATCTATTTCAGGAAAGCAGCGCTACGGCAAGCCGGGAGTCCCCTTCTCCCCAGCGGGGAGAAGGTGGCCCGAAGGGTCGGATGAGGGGGCCGCACGGCACACCATTCATTGCCCTTCGCCCGCGCTCACCGCATTCGCGACTTCGCCGCTCACCCCCTTGTATCTGCACGTTAGAGATTTTGTGCGATGGAAGCGATTGAGCCTCTGGCCGGGTGGCCACCCGGCCAGAGGCGTGACGAAGTCGCCCGTTCCCCCTCTGGTTACAACCGTGGATGAGCCTGGGATCTTCGTCATCGTCACGTACGACCGAATAGTCG
>NZ_JABDWC010000018.1:0-137302 GCF_019685155.1 Rhizobium sp. NZLR1b | reverse complement strand
CCGCCGACCAAGCTCGATGATGTCTAACCGGCTCACATCTGGCCGGCAATTGTCCTTATATACGTCCATAAGGACAATCGGCCACATTCAAATCAAACCGACAAGGCGGCCCACGCCGGATGCGTACGGCGCAGCAATGAACTCTCCCTGTCCGCCAGCCGATAAAAACCTTTCGAAATTACCTCGGCAGTGCTCGATCCGATAGTACTGGTCATGGATTCCGTGCAGCCAAAGCGTCGGAATTCCGGAAGTTGCGCCACGTTCAAATAGGCTCGGATTTACACTTTCATGTTTGCGGCAACCCTTGCCCAGCCACCCACCATAACCGGTTCGCGCAGGTTCAGCCTCTCAGTGAGAAGCAAAGGAAATCGGCTTTTCGATTGGGTCACAGGGTCAGTCTTCCTGCGACTTCTTATAAGCCTCGACTATCTCTTCGAGCGAGACCCCATCGATAGAAGACGTTACAACGCGCCCTGTGGCGACGGAACGCCGACGCGAATGGCCTGCGAAAAAGACGGCGAAAGACCGTCCTCGTGCGCTCTTGCCGCGATGTGTGCGGCCGACCGCAGTTGCGACAAGGGAACAGAGATGTCCAGCGCGCGCCGGTCAAAGGCGTAGTCCGGCAGGTATCCGTTGACGATGAGGCGCCAGTCCATCGGCACGGCGTCGCCTGTCACACGCATCATCTTGACGATGGTCGTCGTGCAATTGGTCGTCAGCGAATTGTAGAAGGCGGGCCTGGCTGCGAGCGCGTTTGCGTCGGAGACGTACTCGCGCAGAAGAAGCCTCGCAGCCGCCGGCGTCGCCCTCAGGCGGTAGATCTGGACGTCCTCACCGCGAAAATTGGAGCGGAGGCCGATCACATCCCTTTCGTCTGCCGCGATGATGACCAGAGGACTGCTTTTGAAGAGGTCCGCCAGCGGTGAGAACGAACCTCCGGAAAGGCGACGCACTTCGATAGACCACGCCAGATAACGGCCGTCGTCGAAGCCGAAGCTCATTATGACATGCGCGATGGTCGGACCTGACCAGTACGACATGAACATGTCGACGCTCTTCAGCTTGTTCAGGTCGTAACTGCGCGTCGTCCATCGTTCCGTGAAGTCGGTGGCACTGCGCCACTCGAAATCGCGGACATTTGTCAGCGTCAACAGATCACCGTCGAATTCGCCGGTGACCTGACGAGCAACATCCGGAGCCCACGCGCCATTTGCCTGCGGCTCGATCGTGCTCCACCAGAAGAGGACAATGACGAACGCGGCCGCAAACGCGAGGACTGCACGAATGCGTCTCCTGCCAAAGAGCGCCACGATGACGGAGGCGCCAAAAAGCCCGAACAAGATGGCGCTGGCTTGCCTGCCGACCTCAGGCAACGGCAAGCGGTACCAAAGCGCGAGCGACGACCAGGCAACGGCAACGGCGACGACTGACAGGAGCACTGCAATGACGATCGCACGGACCGGTCGAACCATTTTGCTTTTCCAAACGAGTTTGAAGCGTTCGTCCTGATCGTTGGACCCTATCGGTTTCCGGACTTGAAGCCTAGAACCTATCCGAAGCGACGGGCTCCGGATTCTCTATTTTGGTATGGCTTGAATTCCGCTGGCAAGCGGCCCCTCGCTTTTTCCGGCGCTGAACGATATGCACGATCTTGCCTGATCCAACATGAAGAGCATCCGATGATCCACGAATTGCGCATCTATACATGTCTGCCGGGGAGGCTGCCGGCACTGCAGCAGCGTTTCGAGACCGCGACGCTGGCGATCTGGGAACGCCTCGGCATCCGCTCACTCGGCTTCTGGACGACGATGATCGGTTCTTCCAGCAACGATCTGACCTACCTGCTCGAATGGCGGTCGCTGGCGGAGCGCGAGCAGAAATGGGCCGAGTTCATGGCCGATCGCGAGTGGCAGGAAGCGAAGGCGAAGAGCGAGGCGGATGGGCAGATCGTCGCCAACATCGTCAGTTCGCTGCTGCAGCCGACACGCTTCTACCGCGGCTTCTCCAAACCGTCGGAATAACGGCCAGAAACTCCGCACGCAATTGATTGAGAAGTGTTTTCGGATGTGTTTCGGCGTGGAAGTTTTGTACGCCGGTTGACAGAGGAGGCTTCCGGCGATCGACGCACGAGATGGCTGCGCAGTTGCTTCGACCGCCGACGTCGATCCAAGCTACACCGCTTTGGCGCAGATCAATCAAATGTCCGCTTTTCGGCCTATTGGCCCTAGAATCGGACGGTCTCCTTCCGGCCCCAAATCCGTCACCCATCGAGCGGGAGCCGACGTCCGCAAATGGCGCAATCTGCACGAGGCGGACTTCCGCCGGGGCCGCCGCCATCTCGACCATCAAGCGGAAACATGACAATTGCAGAACAGCGCAGCCATCGTTCGTTGATCCCGCAAAAAGGAAACGCCAGAGCAAAACCCTGGCGTTTCGGTTCAGGCCACCAGACCCTTGGTCAGCTCCGACGCCTGCCGCTCGAACAGTTGGCGGTAGATGCCGTCGCTGCGGCGGATCAGCGCCTGGTGGTCGCCTCTTCGAGGATCTTGCCCTTGTCGAAGACCAGCAGAGATAGGGAGTTTTGCGACAGCTACAGTGACTGGTTGGCGCTTCTGCGTCATGACGGCCATCGGTCGAACTTGTGTGAAAACTCCAGCGTAACCAAGCAAGTGCGTCATTGGTTTCAGCGTGACGGGATCGGTTCAGAGCCTGCGAGCTTCCAGACGCCGCTTATCGCGCCCGACATAGTCGGAGCCCAGCTTTGTCAGACGGAATTGTCGTTTCTGAAATTCCCCGCGGATCAGGATGAAGCCTTGCTCTTCGGCTTCGCTCAATGTCTTAAGGCTTGTGCCTTTAGGGGGAGACTGCCAATCCACGCCATCGGCGCTGTGCAGCAATACCATTATCTTGATAATCGTGTTTCTCCATGGCTGATGCAGACAGCCGCACTGCGTCGCTTCGCCAATCCGCTGGCTCCGCTTTCTTGATTTGCCACCATCCGGTAAAAAGTAAGCGGTGTTCCCGGGTCACGGTTTGACGCTGGCTTGGGTCTGACCGATACCAGCCGATTCATCGGCCCGTAACGCTTTCTTGATCTCGATAGCAGCATCAACGAAACTGTCGAACTCTTCTGCATCGAAAGGGTAATATTGATAGTTGCCCGATGCTTTAGAGGCTAACACCACATAGACGCCGCCGCTTCCGCTATCGCGTTTAATACGCAAGGACATAATGCAACTGCCGTTCATAATTTGAACGTCTGATTGTCGGATTATCTTTCCAGTCAGCACTCTCTTCAATGATTTAAACAGTCCCGCCATCAACCCTTAGAACTCCAACAGCAACATAGTCAGACCTAGCTCGTTTCTCATTGGTATCATCGTGTACAGCGGAACGAAAGCTTAGCGGTTTATCGCGGTGCTTTCATTTTACGGCTCAGGTTGTGCTCGGACAGATAGGCCCATGGTAGAAGAGTGTCGATCTGACTGTTCGGGTGGCCGTTGACGATCTTGGTGAGCACATCGATGAGATAGCCGAGCGGTTCGACATCGTTGAGCTTGGCCGTCTCTATGAGTAATGCGATGGTCGCCCAGTGCTCGGCCCCAGCGTCGGAACCCGCGAAGAGGGCATTTTTCCGATTGAGAGCAATTGGCCTGATAGATCGCTCGACTGCGTTGGAGTCGATTTCGATGCGGCCGTCATCGATGAACCTGGTCAGCCCATCCCAGCGCGACAAGGTGTATCGGATTGCTTCGGCCAGTTTTGTCTTCTGGCTGATGAGGCCGAGCTGTTCGGTGAGCCAGGAAGCAAGACTGTCGGTGATCGGGCGGCTCTTCTCCTGTCGGACGGCGCGGCGTTCGTCTTGGGCGCGGCCACGGATGTCGTCTTCAGTCCTGTAGAGTTCGGCAATACGCCGTAGCGCCTCGGTGGCAATGGGTGCGGGACCGGCAGCGGCCAGTTCATAGAAGCGACGTCGAACGTGAGACCAGCAGAATGCCAGGGACACGGCATTTTTGGCCGCAAGCGGTCGATAACCACTGTAACCATCGACCTGCAGGACTCCGACGAAGCCTTCGAGATGAGTCATCGGGCGCTCGGCCTTGCGATCCGGTGCATAGATATAAACGACACCCGGCGGATCACTTCCCTGCCACGGCCGGTCATCACGCGCATAGGCCCAGAGTTGGCCGGTCTTGGTCTTGCCACGCCCCGGATCGAGCACCGGTGCTGTCGTCTCGTCCGCGAAGAGCTTGGATGATGTCTTCAACACGTCGAGCAGCCGTTGATGGACCGGACGAAGGTGCCAAGCGGCACGGCCAACCCAGTCGGCAAGCGTCGAGCGGTCGAGGTCGATCCCTTGCCGCTTGTAGATTTGCGCCTGACGATAGAGCGGTAAGTGGTCGGCATATTTGGAGACTAGAACCTGGGCAACAGTTGCTTCGGTCGGAATGCCGCGTTCGATTAATCGGGCGGGAGCCGGAGCCTGGACGACGACATCCTCGCAGGCCCGGCAGCCGTACTTCGGACGGCGAACAACCAGTACCCGGAACTGGGCCGGAACAATGTCCAGCTTTTCGCTGATGTCTTCTCCGATCCGATGCAAATCATGATGGCAACCTGGGCAGGCATGATCATCGATATCAACGACCATCTCGATCCTTGGCAGGTGAGCTGGAAGCGAGCCTCGGTTCGTTCGCCGTTTGGCGACCCGCGTCTGGCGCAGATCGGTTGAGGCCTGTTCTTTCTCCTCCAGTCCGTCCGCCTCGACCTGTTCGGCCTCTTCCAAGCCCAGGAGAAGCTGATCCTCGGGAAGCGTTTCGGCGCGGCGACCAAAACGATGACGCTGCAGTTCCTTGATAATCTGCCGTAAGCGAGCATTCTCCGCCTCGCGCGAAAGCACCATAGCTTTCAGCGCGTTCAGGTCATCCGGAAGCTCGTCCGCTCTGATCGTCATGGGCAAAGAACAGCATATTCAGCCCCGCAAGACGAGATGTCTGGTGCGGCTGATTCAATTCGTCGCGGCTGCTATCCGGCCTGAACAGGCGTGCGCGTTTCGCTCGGCGCATGCACGCGTTTCCAATCCAGCCCTTCGAATAGAGCCGAGAACTGGGCGGATGTCAGATGCATCACGCCATCCTGCATCCGGGGCCACTGGAACTCGCCATCCTCAAGCCGCTTTGCCACCAGGCACACGCCGCTCCCATCCCAGAAGATCAACTTGATGCGGTCGGTTCGCTTGGCCCGGAACACGTAGATTGTTCCGGAGAACGGATCGGCTCCCATCTCAGCCTTCACCAGCGCGGCCAACCCCTCTGCACCTTTGCGGAAGTCGACAGGCTTCATGGCGATCATGACTTTAACCGCGCCTGACGGACAAATCACGATGATGCCTTCAGGGCTTGAATGACGGCTGCAATCGTCGCGGCATCCGTGCCAGGTGCGATCTTCAGTATCGCTCCATCAATCTCCAACTCAATAGCAAAAAGATGCGGAGTGTTCCTCGCTATCGTCTTGCGCCGGGTCGAAGGCCTTTCCGCTGCGATATCGATCACTGCTGGCACAAACATTGCTGATGAGGCTTGCTCTGGCTGCTTTCGCAACTGCCGCCGCCAAGTGAACAACTGACCGGGCGATAAACCATGCCGTCGAGCAACAGCACTCACCGACACCTCGCCGCCATAGCTCTCAGCGACAATCTGGTGCTTCTCCTCATCGCTCCACTCGCGACGGCGGCCAGCGCCGGTGAAAACCTCAAACCGCTGCACCACATCATCAGCCCTGGTGCTATGCGTAAGTCCTGTAATCGTCATATGTCGAAGCCCCGTTCGAGCACAACATCAACGATCAACCGGCAGTCCGGAAGGTGGGGGTAAAACAGCGCTTACGGTAAAAACTCATTGATCTAAAATGATTATTTTGGCCAATCGGCGTTTCGCAAAAAGCTATTTTATAAAACTCCAATGGGCTTGGTCAATTCAATCGCTGTCGGCGCGCGTTTGACGACTTTGCAGCGTTATCCACACTATCCCTGGGTGTAGCGTCCTGCCGATGGCATCGACGTCCGCTCTCGGCCCGGAGCGGACTTCCTTCTCAATGCAGCTAGCCGCAATCAGTCCCTCCTGGTTTGAGCCTGAATCGGCCTCGAACATTGACCTTTGCTTGTCTTCACGCCCGTAGTTGATGGCCCCTTGAATAGGTGGCATTATCATGAACATGGGTTTAGACCGCAAACCGCAGGTACGCAGCACGACGCCGCCGTCGGAAAGTGTCATTGCGAGCTGGTACGAGAACGCCAGTTTACTCGATAGCTACAGCATTGACTTGAGCGCATCGGAACAGTCGAGCATGCGCGAGCTGGCGACGCGGACACTCGTCAATCCACCCTCGTGGCAAAAGGCGTTGATCGCGCTGCGTGACGCCATGGTTACGCCCTTTCGCATCAAAACCTCCGATACGGTCAGGACGTCCCGGGATAGCCATGAACGGGTGGACTTCTTCCCGGTGCACTGGGAGGCCAAGGACGAAATTGTGCTCGGTACGGATGACCGACACCTGGACTTCCGGCTATCTCTGCTCCGACGGCATTCTCCAATAGGCACGTTGCTCATCGCGACAACCGTTGTGCATACCCACAATGCCTTGGGCTTCACCTATCTCAACGCGATCAGGCCTTTTCATCACCTCGTGGTCAGGGCCAACCTGGCACGCTGTGCACAAACACAACTGCAGTAGCGCTGCAGAAACCTCGAATTTCGAACGATAAAACACGGCGGGGCGAACGCGCCCCGTGCTTCGTCTCACACGGTCCACTCTGAAAAGCCCTGCCATTCCAGGCCAACCGCATGGGGCAGAATTCTTGATTTTTGCACGATACCGTCAACCCCCCTTATCAGTTTGGTGACGGTTGGGAGAGCCGCAACACCGGTTTCCAGCACCCAAGGCTGCTTAGCTGCCATTCTTGCTGGTTGAAGGTCCTACTTCATGATCGCCAGTGCTGCTCATCCAAAGGACGGACAATAGGCAGCCCAACCCTGCCACGGCGAACATGCATCCCATGGGAGCGGGCGTTCCGTTGGCGAAGAGGCCAACAGCCGCTGAGCCGCCTATACCGCTACCGTATTGGATGGCACCGAGGAGTGCCGAAACCGTTCCCGCGCGATGCGGGAAATCCGCCAATGCGCCGGAGATCGAATTGGCAACGATGAAGCCGTTCATCCCGATAAAAAGCCAGGTTGATATCGCCAATCCCCATACGCCGCCAAGACCAGTGAAGGTAACCACGGCCACGACAAGTCCGGTAATCGCTGCACCGATAGCACCGATCAACAGCATTCGGTCGCTACCCAGCCGAGTGACCAGTCGGGCATTGATCTGGTTTGAGATCATGAGCCCCACGATTCCCACTGCGAACAGCAATGCGTAGCTCTCAGGCGACAAGCCATAGAAGTCGATAAACGCAAAAGCCGAACTGGCTATATAGGCAAAGGTGCCGCTGAAGAAGAACCCGGCCGTGCCCGCGTAGCCGACAAGCTTTCGGTTTCGGAGGAGTGAGCCATAAGCAGCTAAGGCTTTGGTCAGGGGTTCATGGTTCCTGTTGTCTGATGCCAGAGATTCCGGCAGCGTAAATAGGCCCGCCAAGGTCGCCATACCGATCACGACGAGCACCCAGAAGATGACTTGCCACGAGCCGAACACAAGGATTTGGGCTCCAAGGCTTGGTCCCGCCAATGGTGCAATAGCCATAACCGTTATCAGGGTCGACAGAACGCGTGCCGCGCGATCTCTGCCGTAGAGATCACGGACAATGGCTCTGGATAGCACTACGCTCGCACATGCCCCAAGCGCCTGAATGATCCGCCAACCAATCAATTGCCATCCGTCCGTGGCGAGGGCACACCCTGCCGAACCGATAATGAAAATGACGATCCCAATCGCTATCGGCATACGGCGCCCGAAGCGGTCGCTGATCGGCCCCCAGAAGAGTTGGCCCAGGCTGAAGCCGATAAGATAGCCCGACACCGTCCATTCCAGAGTGCTCTGACTGGCACCGAGCGACGCGCTCATATTGGGAATGGCGGGCAGATAGAGGTCCGTCGAGATCGCCGCAAAGGCCATCAGCGTGCTGAGGATCGCCAGTCGTTGAAATTCCCGCAGACGCGAAGGTGTCGATACACTGCTCCCGATCCGCTCTGCTCCCGTGCGCTGCTCGTCCATGTAATCTCGTCCCAAATCGCCGCAGTTTCGCTTATGCCAACGGCAGCCTGCCCGTGGGTGCACCGCGGTTCGTGCAATTGGCAGATGACCAGGCGGCTCGCGGCGATTGGCCGCGAGCCCATTGATCAGCGGTTGATCATGCTCTGCTGCTGGAAATTGTAGCGTTCACCCTGGATCTTCACCGCAGCAAGAACCTTTGCCAGATCCTGTCTGTCCTCCTCGGTCAGCTCGACGTCCGCGCCGCCGACGTTCTCCGCGAGACGATGCAGCTTGGTGGTGCCGGGGATCGGAACGATCCAAGGCTTTTGCGCCAGCAACCATGCAAGGGCCACCTGAGCCGGCGTTGCACTCTTGCGCTCGGCGATGCGCCCCACCAGTTCCACGAGCTTCAAGTTAGACTGGCGAGCTTCTTCGGTGAACCGAGGCAGCGTGCTGCGAATATCGCCGTCACCGAAGCTGGTGCCGGTGTCGATCTTGCCGGTGAGGAACCCCTTGCCGAGCGGGCTGAAGGGGACGAAGCCAATCCCCAGTTCGTTAAGGGTCGGCAGGATCTCGTTCTCTGGTTCGCGCGTCCACATGGAGTATTCGCTCTGCAGGGCAGTGACCGGGTGAACGGCATTGGCACGGCGGATGGTATCGACCCCTGCCTCGGACAGACCGAAGTGCTTCACCTTGCCTTCTGCCACCAGGTCCTTGACGGCACCGGCGACGTCCTCGATAGGGACATTGGGATCGACGCGATGCTGATAGAACAGGTCGATCACGTCGGTCTTGAGCCGCTTGAGCGACTGCTCTGCGACGAAGCGAATACGTTCGGGACGGCTGTCCATTCCCGCTCGCGCGTTGCCATCCTTCATGCCGAACTTAGTGGCGAGCACTACGTCCTTGCGGAATGGAGCGGCGGCGTCGCCCAGCAGTTCTTCGTTTGCCGCACCATAGGTCTCGGCGGTATCAAAAAAAGTCACACCGCGAACATGCGCTGCGCGGATCAGCGCAATGGCGTCATCGCGATCCGTCGCCGGGCCATAACCAAACGAAAGGCCCATGCATCCCAGGCCGATGGACGAGACGTTCAGTTCTTCGCGACCCAAAACTCTCTTCTTCATCCAAAATTCCTTTCCTCATCTAACGAGACGAAACTAACGGATTTCCCACTGAACGATAATCCGCTAATATGCGCATGATTTCAGAAACGGAGCTCATGAATGGCGCAGGACAACATCCAGGACCTCGTGGCATTTCTCGCCGTCGCGAGGAAGCGAGGCTGGGGCTCAGGCTGCTCACCAGAACGACCCGAAGCGTTGCGCCGACCGAGGCCGGCGAGCGCTTGCTTCGCACGGTTGGTCCTTACGTAGACGGCATAAAGCACGAGCTCGATGCGCTCAGCGAACTTAGAGACAAACCTTCGGGCAAGGTCCGATTGACCTCTGACGAAAACGCAGCGGAATCCATCCTATGGCCGACCATTCATCGCCTGTTGCCCGAATATCCTGACATTGAGGTCGAGGTCGTAGTCGACTACGGCCTCAGCGACATCGTGGCCGAGCAGTATGATGCTGGCGTACGGTCCGGGGGATACATCGCCAAGGACATGATTGCAGTGCGCATCGGACCGGGCATGCGCATGGTGGTGGTCGCCTCACCGACCTATCTGGAAAGCCGGGAGCTTCCGCTCGATCCCAAGGATCTCACCTCCCATGACTGTATCAACCACAGGCTTCCGACCTACGGCGGCGTCTATCCGTGGGAGTTCCGCAAAGATGGCAGAGAGGTCAATGTCCGCGTCAAAGGGCAGCTCGTGTTCAACACCGCTCACATGATCCTTCATGCGGTGCTTGCTGGCCACGGCCTGGCCTATATGCCGGAGCAAATGGTGGTGCAGCACATCCAGAATGGGCAGTTGGTCCTGCTGCTCGACGACTGGAGCCCCACCTATTCCGGATATCACATCTATTATCCAAGTAAACGGCAGGTCACACCGGCTTTCCAAGCGGTGATCAAAGCGCTCCGCTATCCACAGAGACACTCATTCGCAGTCGATTGATGAATTTCCTCATCAAGGCTAGAAGAGCTGCCGATCTAATCGTTTCCTCGACTGCTTCCTAAATATGAAGGTCTGAGCGGACACCCCCATAGACCCACTTTCCTGACTGCCTGCAGAACAGCGCAGCCATTGTTCGCTGAACACGAGAAAGGAAACGCCAGAGCAAAACCCTGGCGTTTCGGTTCAGGCCACAAGACCCTTGGTCAGCTCCAGCGCCTGCCGCTCGAACAGTCGGCGATAGATGCCGTCGCTGCGCCGGATCAGCGCCTGATGATCGCCCTCTTCGACGATCTTGCCCTTGTCGAAGACCAGCAGCCGGTCGAGCGCCCGCACCGTCGATAGCCGATGGGCGATGACAAGTGTGGTGCGGCCGTCCATCAGGCGTTCCATCGCCTGCTGGATCTGCACTTCGCTCTCGCTGTCGAGGCTGGAGGTCGCCTCGTCGAGGATCAGGATCGGCGCATCGGCCAGGAAGGCGCGGGCGATGGCGACGCGTTGCCGCTCACCGCCCGAGAGTTTGACGCCGCGTTCTCCCACCATCGTCTCATAGCCCTTCGGTAGGCTCAGAATGAAGTCGTGGGCGCTCGCCTGTTTCGCCGCCTGCTCGATTTCCCGCCGCGAGGCGTTCGGCCTGGAATAGGCGATGTTTTCGGCCAGCGTGCGGTGAAACAGGATCGGCTCCTGCTGGACGATGGCGATCTGGCCGCGCAGGCTTGCTTGCTCGACCCTGGCGATATTCTGCCCGTCGATGCGGATTGCGCCCGAGTTCACGTCGTAAAGGCGCTGGATGAGCTTGACGAAGGTCGTCTTGCCCGAGCCCGAATGCCCCACCAGCCCGACACGCTCGCCCGGCTCGATGACGACCGAGAAATCCTCATAAAGCGGGCTGGGATGCGCGCCGTATTGGAAGGTGATGTGATCGAAGACGATCTCGCCCTTGCCAATCCTGATCGGTGTGGCGCCCGGCCTGTCTTCGATGCCGAGCGGCATCTTGTCGAGCAGCACCAGCTCTTCCATGTCGTTGACGGCCCGTTGCAGATTGCGGATGTCCTGACCGACATTGCGCAAATAGCCCTGCAGGACGAAGAACATCGCCAGCACGAAGGTCACATCTCCAGGCGTCGCCAGCCCCTGCTGCCACATGACGAGGCCCGTTCCCAGAATGCCGGCCTGCATGGAGACCATCATGAAGCCCTGGATCGTGCCGCTCAATGTGCCGCGCTTCCATGTCCGCCGCGTGCGCTTGTCCCACCTGCCGAGCACATGGCCGAGCCGGATCTCTTCGCGGTTTTCGGCGCCGAATGCCTTGACCACCGAATTGCAGCTGATCGCATCGGCCAGCGCGCCGCCGAGCTTGGTATCCCAGGCATTGGCAAGCCTTGCCGCCGGCGACACGAAGCCCATCGAAAGCGCCACGGTGACGCCGATATAGATCAGCGATCCCAGGCCGACGATCAGCCCCATGATCGGCCAGTAACTGCCGAGCACGATGCTGGCGCCGACCAGCATGACGATCGACGGCAATAGCGCCACCAGCAGCAGGTCGTTGAGCGAATCCAGCGCCCACATGCCGCGGGTGATCTTGCGCACCGTCGAACCGGCAAAGCTGTTGGCGTGCCAGTCGGTGGAGAAGCGCTGCACCTTGTGGAAACCACCATTGGTGACATCCGCCATGGTGCGCAGCGTCAGCCGGATGATGCCGTTGAAGATGAAATAACGCAGCGCCACGCTGCTGAAGCCCAAAGCCACGACAATGACGAAGGCGCTGAGCGCGCCGTCGGCCGCATTCGTGCCGGCGATGGCATCGACGATCTGGCCGGAGAAGACCGGCACCATGACTTCGGCCAGCGTGCTCGATATCACCAGCACGATGATCAGCCCCACCAAAGCAGGCCGGTGGGTCCAATGATGAAAGATAAAGCCGAGCACGTTGCGATAGGCATCGGCGCGGAAATCGAGCTTCTTGCGAGTCATTTGAACCAACCCGGCCGCATATCGGCAACCGGTCCTCAAAATCGAGAGTGAATTGGCACAGCCCAAGCGGGAGACGAAATGATCCCGTCAGATCAATCGGGCTATGAAGGGAGTGAAAACCGCATGTCGGGCGCGCCTGAGGCGGGCCGCGAATGGAAATGACCTAGTGTCGGGACATTCCACACGGGAGGATTTTGGTGAATACTGCTGTCATGCAACGCCTCCCTTATGTTCGATCTGACGCGGTAAGCCTCTTGTAGCGAAGGCGATCGCCGTTGCCAACCGGGAATTTACAACCTGACAGAAAGTGATGCGGAAACGACACAATCTGGAACGTGCAGGTTTAGGCAGTGGCGCTTGCCGAGTGCTGGGGGCAGGTTCGTCGAGCCCGAGGCGGACAGGCTATGGCAGACGCGAAAGGTCGGTCGGCTCCGGTTTTGCACCCGCTGCCGTCAACATCGCGTGCACCTGGCCGCGGTGGTGGGTCTGGTGGTTGAACAGTTCGACGGCACAGTGCGCCTTTGGCCTCTCGACCCGCGTTGCACCATCGCCGGGATACCAGACGAGCATGCCGTCAAGCTCTGCGTCGCGCAATCCTGCGGCCCACGCTTCGATTTCCGCATTGCGTTGCAGACGCAGTGTCTTGAACTCATCCCAATCCGATGGGCTTGTCAGCGAGTGCTTGATGGTTTCCTCGGGGCGCCCATTGCCCTTCAATCGCTCCAGTATCAGGGCGTCGGCCCAATAAAGATGGTTCAGCGTCGCGGCGATCGATTGGAAGAACGCCCCTCGATCCTTCCAGCGCTCCGCAGGCGTAAGCCCATCGGCGGCAGTCACCAGAGAGCTGTTCTGCCAGCTGTTGTAACGGGCCATAAGTCGGCAATATCCGGCTGAGATCATTGTCTCGGGCTCCAATGGTTGGCGATGTTGGGTGGAGATAGGCGAATGGTCGGAAAAACCCATAGGGGTTGTTGCTGACTGTTGCGATGACAGCAAGGGGCGCTTCTGCGTCATGATCGCTCTTGGCCCTTTGCAGTCTTGTGGTGCCGTCGCGAAGTGACAGGTCAGCCCGCCCGCAAAATCCTCAGCGTTCGCGCCGCAACGTCCTATATCGTGGCAGGAGAGAGAACTGATAAGTTGGATTCGCCATGAACGAAATCGGGTGTTTGCTTGGCGTCGGCAAGGAAGCCGAGGTGTTCGCATTCGGAGAACTGGCACTCAAGCTCTACAAGCCGGAAGTGTCGAAAGCATCCTCATTCAGAGAGGCTGCTCACCTTGCTGTCGTCGAGAGGAATGGGTTATCCGCTCCTAGAGTTCATGCCGTGAATGAATATGATGGCCGCTGGGGCGTGGTCATGGACCGGGTGCAAGGTCCGTGTTTAGGCGATGTGATGCCATCCACGGACCGGATGCCGATGCTCAACAAGATGGCGCGGTTACATCGCCAAATTCACGCATGTCCCGGTCATGGACTGACTTCCATGAAGTCCAGACTGGCGGCCAATATTCGACGCGCCAGTTTGTTGGACGATGCGCTGCGTGAGCGGCTAATTCGCCAACTTCATGACTTGCCGGACGGCGACTGCCTCTGTCACGGAGACTTCCATCCATGGAACGTGATTGGAGATATCGTGGTGGATTGGCTCGATGCCTGCACGGGCGATCCGTTAGCGGACGTGTGCCGGACGTATGTTTTGTTGCGCCATGCTGCGCCCGAATTGGCGAACGACTATGTCGAAGCCTACGTTTCCGAAGCTGGGATAAAGGCCCACGATGTATTCGCCTGGCTGTCGCCGGTCGCCGCGGCGCGCCTGGCGGAGGGCGTGCCGGATGAGGAAGCCGAATTGCTCCTCCTCGCTGGTGATATCAACGCAGGTCGCTGAGGGGCCTGTGTCGGCAATACCAGGCATGTATCCGTTGGCCCGTTTCTGCCAGAACCTCTCGCCTGCTAATTGGTCCAGGACTGCCGTGCGATCTGCGACCGACCAGTGGCAGCTTAGCAGCGTCGTCTTGGCCGAGCTGGTCCGACTTGTGCCGATCGGGAGCTTGGTTTACGCAAGTCGCATCGGGTTAGTCGAGGATGCCGCTAGTGGGATGGGAAGCACTAGAGCTGTGGGACAAAGACGCGGCTCGCATCGAAAAGCTCTCTGGCGGAGTTGCCAATGATGTCTGGAGCGTTCGCGTCCACGGGCAACTTGCAGTCGGTCGTCTGGGTATCAGGAGCGACGCTGATCTCGCGTGGGAGGCCGAGCTCCTACGCCATCTTGACAGCGAAGGTCTGAGCGTGCCGGTGCCGATCCCGACGGCCGATGGCCGCCTGTTCGCCGATGGCCTGATGGTGATGGAATACATCCATGGCGGGCCACCCGAGACGGAGGCCGACTGGCGTCGCGTGGCCGAGACACTCCGCGAGCTGCATCGGTTGACGCAGGGCTGGCAGCAGCGCCCCGGTTGGCGATCCTCGACTGACCTCCTGCACGCCGAAACCGGGACGAGGATCGATCTTGCCGCGATGCCGCCAAATGGCGTCGCTCGATGCCGAGCGGCGTGGGCGCGGCTTATCGGTCGCGAGACAAGCGTCGTCCACGGCAACCCCAATAACCCTGGCAACATCCGCATGACCGCGAACCGCGTCGCACTGATCGACTGGGATGAGTCGCATGTTGACGTCCCCGACCTTGACCTCGTCCTGCCCTACAATGCCGCCGGTCTGGAAGGCAGTGCCAATGACATTGCCGCCCAAGCATCGGCCGCATGGGAAGCCGCCGTCTGCTGGGAGGACGAATACGCTATCAAGCGACTTGCCGAAGTTCGAGCGGTCTAAGCAACGGCCCGCCAAGTATGGCGCGGCCTCAACCCCAAGAGAAGGCTAGAGCCCAGGCCAGACCCCGCCATCGAGCCGCAGGTTTGTGCCGGTGATATAACCGGCGCGCGGGCTGGCGAGGAAGCAGATGGCGTCGGCAATCTCCTCGAGCGTTCCCACCCGTCCGATCGGCACCTGGGCGAACATCGGCAGCACGCTCTGCTCGATCTCCGTCCACGGCGCATCCGGGGCAAGCCCCTGGCTGATCGCAGCCTTGCGGAAGGCTTCATCGAGGCTGATGCTATGGATCGTCCCGGGTGAAACGGTATTTGCGGTAATGCCGTCCATGGCGACGGCCTTGGCGAGCGAGGCGGTCATTGCGATCATCGCCGCCTTTGCCGCCGCATAGTCCGGCTTCCTGGGCGGAGGCATCAGCCCGGCAAGGCTGGAGATGTTGACGATCCTTCCCCATTTCGCCTCCCGCATGGCCGGCAACAGCCGGGTGGTGATCCTGAGAGCCGCAAGCACATTCCGGTCATAGCTCGCCGCCCATGTCTCCGGCCGCGCCGTCGCCCAGTCTTCCGTTCCACCGGAGCCGCCGGCATTGTTGACGACAATCTCGACGGGGCGAACGAAGGCCTGCGCCTCCTCGGCCAGGCGTTGCACAGCGTCTTCATCCGTCAGGTCGCCGATCACCGTATGCGCCCGCCCGCCGCCGGTGATGATATCGTGAGCGACCTCCTCGGTCTTCGTCCTGTTGCGGCCGTGGACGATGACGATGGCGCCCTCGCGCGCCAGCCCTCGAGCTACGCCTTCGCCGATGCCCTTGCTGCTGCCGGTGACCAGCGCAACCTTCCCATCAAGTTTCAAATCCACGGCGCAACTCCTATGTTTGAGAGATCGGATTAAGAGGACAGGACGATGGATGAGGCAATTACGCACTTAAAAGTGCCCATGGACCGGGGGGAAAGGCATGCCTGCCTCGGGCCGGATGGATCGGTTGCCCATGTCACCAGGGTCCTGCGCATGATCAGCGGACGATGGAAGCTGCCGATCCTGTTTCGTCTGTTCGCCGCGCCATCGATGCGGACGTCGCAGCTGATGCGCGACATTCCAGACATCTCCCAGAAGATGCTGACGCAACATCTTCGGGAGCTGGAGAACGACGAGCTGGTGGCGAGGCAAGACTTTGGCGAGCAGCCGCCGCATGTCGAATATCGGCTGACCGATGCCGGCCGCGGCCTGATGCCGGTGATGATCGCGCTCCGGGAATTTTCCCGCTCTCATTCCCGATAAGGCTGGGCGCTGCTTTCACAACCGGGGCAGGCCATCGCGCGCTAGGCTTTAGGCGCCGATTTCCCCGACAAGCTCCCATATGTCGACCTTCTCGGCGCGTCCCTTGACCTCAGCCAGGCCGAACGGGCGAAAGTCGAAGCGATCGGCGACGGCGTCGCGGGTGGCGGCACTCACCAGGATCGATGTGTTCAGCTCCCTGTTCATGCCTTCCAGCCGTGAGGCGATATTGATCGTATCGCCCATGGCCGTGTACTGCTGGCGCGAAATCGCTCCGAAGCTGCCGACGACGGCCGGGCCGGTGTTCAATCCAAATCGCGTGAACAGTTCGGGGCGGCCATTCCTGCGATTGGCGTCGTTCAAGCCGTCGACCGCCGCTTTCATGGCCAGCGCACATCGGCAGCCGTTTTCGGCATGGCTGATATCTTCAACCGGGGCATTCCACATGACGAAAATGGAATCGCCGAGATATTGCACGACTGTCCCGCCATTGCGCTCGGCGATGGTGTTCAGCAGCTCGAAATAGGCCGAGAGTATATCGACCACGTCCTCGGGCGAATGCTGCTCGGAGATGGTCGTGAAGTCTCTGATATCGGTGAACAGCACCGTCACATCCTGTCGCTTCGCCGTGACGACCGTCCTTCCTTCCGGACTGACGATCCGCCGAACCACTTCACGCGGAACGAAGAGGGCAAACTGGCGGATGGCATGGCGGCTTGCCGCCAGCGCGGTCGCCAGCGTGTTGATCTCCGATATCCACGAATGCGACACACCTTGCTCGCCGACATCCAGATCGCCGATCCTGCGCGCCTCGTCGGCCAGGCGATAGAGAGAGATGCTGACCATGCGGGACAGCAGGACCGATGCGGCGACACCGGCGATCACGAAGGCGGCGGCAATGAACAGGTTGCGCAGCAACAGCCGATTGGCCTCCGCCACCAGGTCCTCCAGCGGCACGACGATTGCCGCCACGCTGCCCTCGAACAGGCCGGACACGCTGACCGGGGCGATCTGCACCAGATAGGTTTCGCCATCGAAATCGACCCGTGCCAGGCCGCCGCCTGCAAAGGCCGGATCCTGCCTGAGCCGCGCCACGGTTTCGAGGCTCGGGTCGAAACTGTTTGCCGTTACGGCAAAGGCGCCTGATGTTCTCGACCATAATCCGATGATCCTGCTCATGATAGTAGGGTCGGAATGGGCAACGAGATTGCCGCCGGCATCGACGATGTAAGCCCGGGCTCGCGGTGAAATCTGACCTGCGTCCAGCAGGCGGCTGACGGTCTGCAGGTGAATGTTGATGCCGAGGACCACCTGGCCATCGTCCCGCATCGGGGCTGCGATCGTCAGCGTCGGAACATTGAGAGGTCGGGTGACATAGGGTCCGACGGAAACCGGCACGCCGTCTTGAACGACCGATTGATACCAGGGGCGTTGCCGCGGATCGTAAGATGTATCCTCGCCATTCCGCTCCCCGATCACTAGTGCATCCCGATCGAGAAAACCAAGCGTCGAGATGATGTCGGCCGCTTGTCTGCGTGCGATCATTCTGATCGCGAAGGCCGTGCCATCGGGTGCGGCAAGCGTCTGGCGGACGTCGCGCCGGGCAGTATTGATCACCTGCAGGTAGGAGCCATCGGGATAGCCGGCGTAAACGCTGGTAGCGTTCGGGACGTTGCGCAGAACCTCCTGAAAGAATTGCTGTTTTGCCTTGATATCCTGAGGCGGTGGCGAAACGAGCTGCGGCAGGGTGGATGCCAGCGCCACGGCCTCGGTGCCGCCCTGCAGCGTATTCCGGTATCCCTCGATCAGCCGCAAGCTCATCGCGCGCATCTGCTGCGCGCCGGCGCTGACCGCAGCATCGCTTCCGTGGCTGAATGCCATCCAGATGATCGGCGCCGACGTGCAAAGCAGCGACGCGACGACCAGGACGCCGAGATGCAGTCTTAGGGGTTTGGACCAGCGCACGCGATTTCCCCCGAAATGCGGACACGTCTCGGCAGTTATAGCTCAATGCCCGTCTTGTGGGGCCTGTCTTCGGCAAGCAGGAATGAACAGACCCAACGATGCCAGCTAACTGCTTTTTGAAGGCTTGCACAAGCCGGTGATATCAGTTCTCCCGCCCTGGAGAGAACTTCGCTGTCGCTGCAGAATGTCGCGAGGGCTCAGCGCTTATAGTCGGGCTCGCTGCGATCGAGCGCGCGTTTCACCGCCTCCAGATGGAGCCGGGCCGACTCCGGATCTCCTTCGCGCATCTGCCGATACGCCGCTTCGGCGATCTCAGGCGCGACGGCAAGGACCTGGCGCCCGGTCGACAGGGCGAGCGTCTGCACCTCGCAGGCGCGCTCGAGATAATAGAGGTCGTCCCAGGCCTCGGCGATATTGGCTGCGCAGACCATCACGCCATGGTGCTTCATGAAGACGATGTCGGCATCGCCGATCGCTGCAGCGATGCGATCGCCCTCGCGCGCGTCGAGCGCCAGACCGTTGTAATCCCGGTCGACGGCCGTGCGTCCATAGAATTTCAACGCGGTCTGCCCTGCAAAGATCAGCGGATCGCCTTCGGTCATCGAAAGGGCGGTGGCATAGGGCATATGCGTGTGGAACGCCGCCTTGGCGCGCGGAATGTTCTTATGGATCCTGGCGTGGATGTAAAAGGCGGTGGCCTCGGGCTGACCGCTGCCCGACACGACGTTGCCGTGAAAATCGCAGATCAACAACATCGAAGCCGTCAGTTCGGCGAAAGCGTAGCCGTAGGGGTTGACGATGAACAGGTCGTCATAGCCGGGAACCACCGCCGAGAAGTGGTTGCAGATCCCTTCCTCCATGGCGAGCCGCGCCGCCATCCGGAAGCAGGCCGCCAGATCCACGCGCGCCTGCCAGATTTCCTCCGTATCGAGTTTCGGCTGGTTGGGGCCGGCGGCAGGCGAGGGGGTCGTGTTGAGCGAGTGGGCCATGGGATCGTTTCAGATGGGTGTCGCGGAGAGGGCGGTTATTTGAATTACGCCCGCATGACCCTGGCATCAAGCCGGCTGGAATGAAACGCAAGCGTGCCGGTTAATAAAGCGTCCGCTTGTATGCATCTTCGAGATCGGCATCGATTTTCCGCATCTCATCCTCATCGCTTGGCGCGCCAGTCGTCTCATCCAGAATGATCTTTACAAGGGACGGCATCTCGGTGCGATCCTGAAGATGATCCGGGTTCCACAAGTGCGAGCGCCGGAAGGCCTTGGCGCAGTGAAGAAAAACCTCATTCACCTTGACGACGATCGCGAGTTTGGGAGCGCGGTCGTTGACACTCATGCTTTGCAGAAGTTCAGGGTCAGTCATCAAAGTGGCGTAGCCATTCACGCGCAATGTGTCGTCAAAGCCCGGAATGATGAACAACAGCCCGACGCTCGGATTGGCGAGAATATTGACTAAGGTGTCGAGGCGGTTATTGCCGGGCCGGTCCGGTATCGCCAGCGTCCGCTCGTCAAGTATTTTGACGAAGCCCACAGGATCACCGCGGGGGCTGACATCGGCTTTTCCATCCGGGCTCTGCGTGCCGATGCACAGGAATGGCGAACGCCTGATAAATTCTTGCGCATGTTTGCCGATAGTGTCCTGACACTTCTGAATGGCCAGAGCATGTGTCGCCTCGAACAGACCTCGAAGAGCTCGCTCATCTCTTATGGCGAAATCTGGATTGACCTTGAACTCCTTCATTCCATTTGCCTTTCGAGTTGCGTTATTGGCTTGATCAGCCTTGCGCCATAATGATGTACGTACCTCATAATGTCGCGGTTTGTCAATGTCCGTAACGCGGCAGAGGGTGGGAGCGGTTTCGCCAGACCCGCCGCCGGCGCACTCGACAGTACCGGCGATAATCGAGGCTGGGCCGTGGGGGTAATGACACTTTTCTTGCACCACACGTCGCTGGATTCACGAGGCTCATCCCACCCTCCGTCCTCCTCGGGCTTGACCCGAGGATCCACGCCGCCTCAATCCGCGACGGGCATGGATCCCAGGCTCAATGCCCGGGATGACGGAGGGTGGGGGGCGTTTTGCCAAAGGATATATCTGTGTGGCTGGTCGGAAAGAAATGGCGTCTGTGCCTTACCGCTGAAGCTCGGCATCATGAGCGTTTTTCAGTGCGTCGCATCCCCCAAGCTCTTTCGTAACGCTTGATGCCCACTCCTGCGCCTGCCGTTCGGAAATCGGTAGGTCAGGGACTTCAGTTTCAGCGAGAAACTGCAAGCTCGCTCCCTCCAATTTTGCGATCGCCTCCTCAACGTCCGAATATATCTGCGTTCCTGGAGGACAGCCCTGCTTTTGGATATATCCCAAAAATCGTGGACGCATCGGCTTCGGCTCTGCCCCGCAATATTTCTCCGCCAGGACATGCACCATCAGTGCGTAGTCGATTCCCATGAATCGCGTCTCGATCGGTTCGTTCAGCTTGATACTGTTTCGGCAAAATTTGGGAGATTCGGCATTGGCGGCAACAAGCGGCACGCAGGCAAATATTACGCCGCAGACATAACGAAACAAATCACTTCCCTCCCACATTTTCCAGGCGCGACGACTTTCCTTGTTTGGGAACGAGGCCATCGAGCAGGAAGTCGAGGCCTTTGCTGAAAGCACCGTCCCAGTCATTGTCCAGCAGCAGCCGGGAGCGTTCGATTGTCGGGTAGTGTTGGCTGAGGCTTGCGAGGCGCTGCTGCGCGGCGGCTCTGTCCTCGTCCGAGAGCTCGAAGCTTGCCCTTGTGGTGGTGGCGCCGATCACATAGTTCCACAGCGACCATATTGCGACGTTCAAATCCGCGTCCGCCACGCCGGCTCTGGACAAGGTTCTGCCCAGCAGTTCCAGGCGAGAAAGGATGTTCGGGCCGAGCGCCCGGCGCGGCAAGAGCGATGCCGACCAGGGATGGCGCAGCATGCCGGCACGCCAGTCTTCAAGCATGTGAACCACGTCGCCGCGCCAGTCTTCCGACGCATCGATTGGCGCCGGGCCGCGATATTCGAGCACCGAATCGAGCGCCAGATCAAAGACCTGCTCCTTGTTGCCGACGTGCCAATAGAGGCTCATCGCGCCGGCCCCGAGGCGATCGGCCAGCCGACGCATCTTCAATCCGTCCAGCCCTTCGGTATCCAGCAGTTCGACCGCCGTCGCGACGATCCGTTCGAGAGAAAGAGGCGGTTCATGGCGCGGTTCAGGCCCGGACTGGGGCAACGGAGTTTTCCGTTGAGACTGCTTGCTCCGAGCGCCGCTGCGTTTGGCTGCCATCCGATTTCCTTAGTGAACAAAACGTCAATTTAAGCCGACAAAGCGACGAATGTCGATGCTGACGGATTGACTCGTACATTGTACGATGCGAGTTAATCGTACAATGTACGAGCCAATCGTATAGGCAACAATTCGACGTTCAAACCTGCAGGCCGTGGGGGAGGTTCCCCTCAGTCCTCAACGCCCAAGAGAATTCATGTCACGCGCAATCACGCATCTGCTCATCGGAGGGCTCATCATCATGACCATCGGAATTTCCGCTGCGACGAAAGCCAACGAGAACGATCTCAAGCTGACCATCGTCAATCCGAAAAACCTCTACGATCCCTCGCCGAACGGCTACAGCACGGCGGTGATCGTGCCGAGGGAAGGCCGGCTGGCCTACATCTCCGGACAGGGCGGCCAGGACAGCACCGGCGCCTTGTCGCCAGACTTCGCCGTCCAGGTGAAGCAGGCCTACGCCAATCTGCGCACTGCCCTCGATGCGCTTGGCGCCAGGCCCGATCAGGTCGCCAAGCTGACGGTCTTCGTGGTCGATCACGATATGTCCAAGCTTCAAGTGTTGACGGAGAACGTCAGGGAGATGTTCGGCGCTGCACTGCCGGCGCAGACGTTGATTCCCGTTCCCAAGCTGGCGATCGACCCCATGCTCTTCGAGGTCGAAGCCGTCGTCATCTTGGAATAAGGATGGCTGGAATAGCGGGCGGCGCAAGCTCCGGCAGTCCGCCCGTCAATCTGCCTCCGGCTGCCCGGGAAGCTGTTTGTAAGCCGTCAGAATGGCCTTGATCAAGCCCGGGAAGCGCTCGTCCAGCTCGGCGCAGCGGGTTTGATTGCGCATCTCCACGCCCTGGCGCTCGCTCAGGATCAGCCCGGACTCGCGCAGCACTTTGAAGTGGTTCGACAGCGACGACTTCGGGATGACCCGCTCGCCGAGCTGGCCCAGCGCAGAACAGGTCCCGCCGCAGCCGGCGCCGGAAAGCCACGCGAAAATTGCGGCGCGCTCCGGATCGGAAAGCGCATAAAGGACCGCTTCGGGGCGGATGTCCTCTAATGCTGGGTGAAAGAGCGGTCTCATGAATTTTATATAGCGACCCTTGACATTAAGATCAACAGTTCCGAATTTCTGAACTACGGAACAAGGCCGTCAGTGTCGATGGCAGTCCGGGTCAGAAGGAATTGGATATGGCAAAGCTCACGGGAAAGGTCGCTGTGGTAACCGGGGCCTCCAAGGGCATCGGTGCCGCGATTGCCAAGGCCCTTGCGGCGGAAGGTGCGCAAGTGGTGGTGAACTACGCTTCGAGCAAGGCCGGGGCAGACGCGGTGGTTGAGGCGATCAGCGCCGCCGGCGGCAAGGCGATCGCGGTACAGGGCGATGTTTCCAAGGCCGAGCAGGCACAGGGCTTGGTCGATGCCGCCGTCAGGGAGTTCGGCAAGCTCGACGTGCTGGTCAACAACTCCGGTGTCTACGAATTCGCGCCGATCGATGAGGTGACCGAGGAACATTATCACCGCATGTTCGACGTCAACGTGCTCGGCCTTCTTTTGACCACCCAGGCGGCGGTCAAGCATCTCGGCGAGGGTGGCAGCGTCATCAACATCTCATCGGTGGTCACCAGCATGGCGCCGCCGGCCTCTGCGGTCTACACCGGCACCAAGGGAGCCGTGGAAGGCATCAACAGCGTGCTTGCCAAGGAACTCGGCCCACGCAAAATCCGCGTCAACGCCATCCTGCCGGGAATGGTCGAGACCGAGGGCACGCACACCGCCGGCGTCATCGGCTCGGATTTCCAGCAGGTCATCGTCGGCCAGACGCCACTCGGCCGCGTCGGCCAGCCGGACGATATTGCCGGCGTCGCGGTCTTCCTCGCTTCCGACGACGCCCGCTGGCTGACCGGCGAACGGCTGAATGCCAGCGGCGGCTTTCGCTAAGGCTGGTTGAAGGTTGCGCGCGCCTTGCCGGGCGCGCGCTCCCAGCCAGAGAAACGGGAGGTTGCCGCGGCCTTGCGGCACCCGCCCCCTCCTTCGAGGCTCCGGCCTTCGGCCCCCGCGCCTTAGGATGCGGCTCTCCTGAGCTTTCGCTTGACGGTTTTACCCGGGTGCCTGCGGCACGGACCAGGGAAAGATATCGCGTGATCGATTGCGCAATATCGCCAGAACCGCGTCCAAGACGCGCCGCGTCCCAGGTGGAAGCCGCGCTTTCCTGATATTGTCGCTGTCGCCGGCGACTTCCCAATGCGTCGCCTGGCCTTCAAGCTTCACCGCGGGTGTTTGCCTGGCTGCTGTCTTGCTTTCTCCAGCATCCAAACTACGGTGCCGACAGGGTGATTTGGGGATTGAGCGCGTGCGTTTGATTGCAGCTTTGGCGATTATAATCATATCGAGCCAGGTGGGAGCGGTTGCGTGTCCTCTCGACGATACCTTGAAGCTCTGCGTATTGAATGGCCGAAGCCTGGCTGCCCTGCACAGCGGCGTTGATCGAGGCGATTGGAAAGTCGACGCGATTTCTTCTCCGCCCAATGCAAGCTCGGAGCCAAGAACCGGCAGCGAGGTTTACACGATGCCGAGCGGGCAGCGGTTCGCCATGCTTTTTCGGGAATACCGAAACCTCTTTTCTGCCACTTGCTCGTTCAATTTTGTCTTAGCCTTGGGCAAGGGTGGTCAGGAAGGGATGCATTGTTCCAACGTTGAGCTTGAAGCCTTCGAAGCTGGGCTCTCTGCAGCCTCGCTGGGTCAGATAACGAAAGAGCGCAGGCAAAGCGGCACGGCCTATTTGATAGAGGGCCAAAACACGTGGATGACTGTGGTGGTCACAAACAGTGGCACGCCGCAAGACGTTTCGAATGCGTGGGTCGAGACTTCGGTCGTTAAAGCGCCTTAGGCAAAACTTCATCCGCTTGCAACTGACGCCTTGATCGCATTGCCGGACGCGTGGCCCGCGCTTTGGCTCATTGCCTGTCACGGCGTTTTCCCTGTGACATCAGCTGGCCGATGACAGCAGCCGGGAGCGCGTCGACGGCATAGCCAAACGTGCCGGCTGATCTCACTTCCTCGGCGGCCCGCATCAAAGCCCCGAGTGCTGCCCGCGCAAACGATCCGCCGACACTAACTCGCCGCACGCCGCCGGCCGAGAGTTCGGCAACGGAGTAACTCGGTCCGCGTAAGCCCATGACCACGTTGACAACGCCTTTCACACGCAAAGGGGTCCTTCGCCGGTGCGCTCCTACGCCGGGAAAGGGTTTCGCCACGCATCCAGTTCTTCAAGCCGTTCGTACCAGGTTTGGATATGCCGAAACTCGGCGAGGGGAATCTCGGCGGCGGCTGCATAAGGAAGTGCAGCGGCCAGCGCGAAATCCGCAACGGTCAGGGTCTTCCCGACGGCGACGCTGTTCCTCGCCAAATGATCGTCCAGCACGCGGCCATGGTGCCGAAAATTCGTCTTCGCATCTTCGATCAGGCCGACGTCAGGCTCTCCACCGAACAACGGCTTGATCAAGGTTTCAAACCACAGTGTTGCCCCGTGCCGGGTAAAATGACTGGCATCCCAACTCAACCAGCGGAGCACGTCGATCTGCCGGTGGTCATGCGGCCAGAAATCCGATGCAACGCTGTCAGACAGCCTGCACATGATGGCATTCGCTTCCCACAAGGTTCCGGCGTCATCCTGCAACACCGGGACTTTCCCGTTCGGGTTAAGCGCCAGGAATTCTGCGGTGCGCTGTTCTCCGCTTGCCAGGTCAATCCTGACGAACTCGACGTCGGCTTTAAGAAAACGAGCGGCGGCGCAGGCCTTCCGAGGATTGAGCGTCTCGCAATAGTATAGTTTCATCGCCGCCTTACGCATGATCCGGTCCTTCGGATTCTAGAAAAACGCCCAATCGCTCGAGGCTTTGCGACCAACCGGCTTCATGACCCTCAAGCGATGATGCGCTTTCAAATCCACTCTGCCGAAAAGTCATTTCAGTGCCTCCGTCGCTTTCCCTGAACGTGATCGTGACGACCGTTTCCGGGCTATTTTCGCCGGTCCCGCTCTCCCAGGCATGTGTGAAGACAAGCCTGTGTGGCGGCTCGACCTCCAGGTATTTTCCGCCGACCCAGTGCTCTTCTCCACCTGGCGCGATCAGACAGGCGCGGTGTCTACCGCCCGGCCGGACTTCAAGCTGGTCGCCCACCGCCTTGAAACCGTGAGGACCACTCCATTGCGCCAACGCTTTCGGGTCGGTCCATGCCCTGAAAACGAGATCGCATGGGGCATCGAACCTTCGCACAAGAACCAGGTCGCGGGTGTTGTCAGTGTCGATCTCCGGATTTGTCATTTTCGTATCCTTGTACCTTGGACAGATAGTCATCGAGACGATCAAAGCTTTGATCCCAGAAGCGTCGGTAATCGGCGATCCAATCAGCGATTGTCTTCAACGCGTCCGGCTCAAGGACGCGGGGACGCGAATTCGCTTCACGGCCGGAGCGGATCAATCCGGCCTGTTCCAGGACCTTGAGATGCTTTGATATGGCAGGCTGAGACAACTCGAAGGGATCAGCGAGTTCGGCCACGGTCGCCTTGCCGTGAGCAAGCCGCCCAAGAATTGCTCTCCTTGTGGGATCGGAGAGTGCGGAGAAAATCGCATCGAGCCTGTCGTCCATATATCACCATGCAGCTATATAGCCATATGGATATATTCTATGGAGCGAAATGTCAAAGGCAATTTTGCGGTAGATTGGCAGTGACGGGAAAGAAACTCACCCGTTGGCAACGAAGCGGGAAGTCCCGCGTCTGCAGATCCCGCAACGGGAAAAACTGGGCCAAATGTGGTGCCCAGCTTTCCTGCGAATACGGCATCTGCTGTTCAGATCGCGTGAACAAGAAGCGCGCGACTTCCGCTGGCCTAGCTTCACATCGGCGGCATCGTTTCGAATTTCGCCGCGGTCGGATCGACCTGGTCCCAGCCAAGGCCGCTCTGGGTGTAGGTCACCATCTCGGGCTGGTATCTATCGGGATCGTTGAGGCTGGCGGCATGGATGGTGAAGAAGTCGGGCATGTAGGAGAAGGTCAGGTAGACCGGTGCGCCGCAGGCGGGGCAGAAGCCGCGGGTCTTGACGTTGCCATTGTCGGCGACCATGTCCCAATGCGTCGCCTGGCCTTCAAGCTTCACCGCCTGCCGGCTCGGGAAGGTCAGATAGGAGCCGTGCCCAGTGCCGCTGGTCTTCTGGCAGTCGCGGCACTGGCAGTCATTCATCGCGATCGGTTCGGCTGCGATCTCATAATGGATCGCACCGCAGGCGCAGCCGCCGGTGTAGGGCTTGCTCATGTCTCTCTCCTGATAAGGGTTGTTGGACGACGGGTTGGTCGCCTCAGTTCTTGCCTTCGGCGATGGCGCCGATGTTCTGGACGACCTTCTTCCAGCCTTCGCCCATTTTCTGGAAGGCGGTTTCGTTGCGAGGCAGCACGAAGCCGGAATGGATGAGGCGCAGCCGCGTGCCCTTTTCGACCCTGGTCAGGATGAAGGTGACCACGGTATCGAGCGGCGAGCCATATCCGGCGTTCTCCGCATGCCCGCCTTTCCAGGCATAGGCCAGACGTTCGTTTTCCGTCACCTCCAGCACCTGGCAGTGAATGGTGCCGTCCCAGGCGCCGGCCGGCGTCGTCTCGTAGGTGAAGCATTTGCCTTCCACCGGCTCGAAACCGGCCGGCACCATCAGCCAGCGGCCCATCAGACTGGCCGTGGTCAATGTTTTCCAGAGCGTCTCCGGCTGATGCGGGAAGATCTCGTCGATCACGATCTCCTGCGTGTCGGGCTTCAATGCGGTCTCGTTCATGGATCGATTTCCTTCAGCAATGTTCTGAGATCGGCAAAGCGTTCGCGCCAGAAGAGGCCGTAATGGCTCATCCAGTCGACAAGCGGCTCGAGGCCATCAGGGGCGGCACGGTAATAGACCTTTCGGCCTTCGGGACGCTCAGTGACAAGCCCCGCCTGCTTCAGCGCCTTGAGGTGTTGGGAAACGGCGCCTTGGGTGACGTGGCCTGCACGCGTCAGTTCGACGACGGTGATCTCGTCGGAGCGGACGATCAGTTCGAACACTGCCCGCCGGGTGGGATCGGCAAGGGCGCGCATGACGGCGGTAATGGAGGCGGTTTCGATCATGAGGAAAGCAATAGCGTGGACTAATTGATGAGTCAATACTAATTAGTTTGATAGAGGGACGGTGAAGTGGCCGCATCGATTAGCCCGCGCCCGCCACGCGTCTTCTTTGCGTTGAGGAATGACCTTTGCCAACCGGCGCGGCTGCCCGGAAATCTGATCTGCGGCGTCTGCGGCAGGGTGAACGGCCGGGCTTTAAGCGCCTGGCGCGGAACCTTTGGGCGCTCTGGACATTGCTGCCCATGCAGCACTCTGCTTGGGTCGGCTGCGCTTTGGAAAACCATGGGAGGATTCATCATGATGAGCGGTCAATTGAAGGCGCTTCTCGCCGTTCTTGCCCTTGCCGGCTATCAGAACAGAGACAAGATCGGGGAACTCCTGCGCGGCATGCAGAACCCGCAGCAGGCCGGCCCCGGAGGCCAGCAGCAGGCCGGTGCCGGAGGCCAGCAGCCGGGCGGGCTCGGCGGCATCCTCGGCGGGCTGGGCGGCTCGGGTGGTTTGGGCGGCCTTCTCGGCGGTCTCACCTCCGGCGGCATCGTCAGCGGCGGTCTCGGCGATCTCCTCAAGACCTTTCAGCAGAACGGCCACGGCGACAAGATCGACTCGTGGGTCAAGCCCGGCGAGAATGCCGAGATCAATGACGGCCAGCTCGCCGAAGCCCTCGGTCCGGATGTTCTGAACGAAATTGCTCAAAATACCGGCCTTTCGCACGAGGAGATTCTTGGCCGATTGAGCCGCGATCTCCCCAAGGCCGTCGACGACCTGACGCCGCAGGGCAAGCTGCCGAGCGCCGAAGAAGACTTTTTGTCTTCGGCGAGCAGTTCGACCACGTCGGCACGGCCGAGCAGCATCTAAATCCTGGGTAAATGGGCGCGCGGCCGGCAGGCAGCCGGCGCGTGTTGCGAGGGCGATCGGGAAGCGCAATTGCCCTTATATTCCGCCATACGTCGTGATTTGCCGCGTAGCTCACCCCACCCTCCGTCCTCCTCGGGCTTGACCCGAGGATCCATGCCGGCCCCATCAGCAGCGGGCATGGATTCCAGGCTCAAGGCCTGGAATGACGGAGATTGGGGGTGCGCTGCTGCCACACTCGCCGCTGGCGCATTACGATGTCGCACCAGATCGCGGAGTTTCCCGTTAGTTCGAGAGATACTTTCGAAGGAATGTGTGAACGCTGCGGATGGATTTTGCTGCGGCGTCCGGATCGTATTTTTCGATATGACCGAACACCCGCCTTCCCACTGCAAACTCCGGGGCATCGAAATCGTGATAGGTACCCTTGTAGATATTCAGCTCGATCGGCGGACTATCGTCAGTCAGATTGGCAAGCCTCTTCCGGCATGGTTCCGTTGGGCTCCAATTGTCTCGTTCGCCACTCAAAATCAGGATCGGCACCGTCGCATCGCCCTGACTGGCTGCGCAGACCGGATAGTAGGCAACCGCCGCCCTGAATTTGTGATCCATCAGCTGTTCGTTACCTTCGATTTTCGTTCCCTCCAGCGTCGCGGTGCCGCCCGCCGAAAAGCCCATCAGCGCGACGCGCTGCACGTCGACAAAACTCGATTTCGATAAGAAATCCAAAGCCCCATAGGCGTCGAAGACCCGGTCGGGGAGAGTGCTTTGACAGGTGTCCTTGATATTGCGGGTGGTGAAACTATCGACGACCAGCACGACGTACCCCCATGAGACCAGCCGTTTCGGCCAAAGGTCTTTGACGCTCAACCGCAGGCCATCGCATCCATGCATGACGACGATGGCCGGGAAGGGGCCTTGACCCTGGGGGCGGGACAGATAACCCAGCAATGGCGTGCCTTGCGGTTGGGAGATAATTTCTCCTTGTTCGCCAGCCTTGCGTATCCGGAAGGGGCTCAGCTTGACGGGCACGCTTTCGAACCGCACCAATTCGTCGGCATCGGCCCGGTTTTCGGCAAGCGTGATGCCGAGACAAGCGACAAGGCAAAGAAAAAGTCCCGCGGTTTTCACTGACGCCTCCACCGTTTGACCGACAGGCTGCCAATTGTACGCCGGAGCTGAAGGTTGGCAAAGCGGATGGGGCGTTCTGCTGCCGATTGGGGCATGGGCAGGGCAGAGTTTAGACCGATCCGCGATCAGCCCTTGATCACCCCCCGGCAGCTCAGTTAAGACTACCGTAAATTCAAGCTGCGAAATTTGAGTCCTTAACGAATGACGATCAAATCGGCGTCGTCCTTCCCGCCGCATGCGTCACTCGCCCAGACTTGCGAGCCGCCACGGTCATTGAGCACAGCCGCGGGTTTCCCAAGGAGCTCACCCCTTGCTCCGTCATCCTCGGGCTTGACCCGGGGATCCACGGTGGCCTCCATCAGCAGCGGGCATGGATCCTCGGCTCAAGGCCGAGGAGGACGGAGGTTGGGGAGCGTGTTTTGCCAAACTTGCTGGATAGCGGATGGCATTCTGCCGCCAATTGGTCGGGCAGGCTTGATTTCAAAACTAACCCACGATCAACCCTTGATCACCCCCCGGCAGATCAGTTAAGACTACCGTAAATCCAAACTGCGAGATTTGAATTCAGAGGTGATCGACCAAGTCGGCGCCGGCCTGCGGTCGCGTGCGTCACTTGCACGATTTGCGCACCGGCCGTTTCCGAGGCCCTGACAGCGTCCTCTGATCGTCGTCGATCCCCACCCCTTCCGCCCGAGCCTTCATGTTCGATCACATCGGGATCGAGCCGGGTCGGGCTGTGTCCTTTCAAGGAGAACTGCAATGGACCCTTCGATTGCTCCGGCCTCGCGGGCCTCGGTGGTGACGCCGAATGATAGTGCCATTGTCGGGGCGCGCGCGCTCTATATCGGCACGGCGGGAGATGTGGCGATTGCGCCGCGGCGGGATATGGATCCGGTGATCTTCAAGAGCGTGCCGGCCGGGACGATCCTGCCGGTGCATGCGGCAATCGTGGCGCTGACCGGGACGACGGCGTCGAACATCATCGCGCTGTTCTGAGCCTTCAGAAGCGGATCCCATGGGCAGACCGACCAAGTTCACCCAGGCGCTGGCCGAGAAGATCTGCGAGCGCATTGCCGACAGGGAAAGCCTGCGGTCGATCTGCCGGGATGAGGATATGCCGGCGAAATCGACGGTGCTCTCCTGGCTCGCCGATGACGGCAAGGCGGCGTTTCGGGCGCGCTATGCGCTGGCCCGCGAGATCCTCGCCGACAGCTTCGTCGACGAACTGGTCGAAATAGCCGATGACCGCAGCGACGACTGGATCGAGAAGAAGAATGCCGCCGGCGAGACCACCGGCTGGCAGGAGAACGGCGAGGCGATAAGGCGCTCGCAACTGCGCATCGCCACCCGCCAATGGGTCGCCGAGAAGCTGAAGCCGAAGAAATACGGTTCGAAGATCGAGCCCGAACAGGGCGTGACCGGCGAAGTCTCGCAATTGCTGGAAGATATCAATGGCAAAACCCGCGGACTTCCAAACGGCGGTTGACCAGTTTTCCGACTGGCGCTGGCGGCTGAACAATCTCTACTGGATCACCGACAAAGCGGGCCGACGCGTCAGGTTCGAAATGAACTGGACGCAGATGACGTTTTTCGAGGAGATGCACTATCTCAACGTGCTGCTGAAGGCCCGTCAGCTCGGTCTGACGACCTTCATCCAGATCTTCATGCTCGATGCCTGCGTCTTCAACCGGGATATCAGGGCCGGCACCATCGCCCATACGCTTGGTGACGTGCAGACGATCTTCCGGGACAAGGTCAAATACCCCTATGACAATCTGCCGGAAGCCATCCGCAACGCCGTGCCCGTCGTCAGGGGCAACCAGGCCGAACTGCTGCTCGCCAACAATTCGAGCATCCGCGTCGGCACCTCGCTGCGCTCGGGAACGCTGCAATACCTGCATATTTCCGAATATGGAAAGCTTTGCGCCAAATATCCCGACAAGGCGCGGGAAGTCAGGACCGGCGCTTTGAATACGGTGCAGGCCGGCCAGCTGGTGTTCATCGAAAGCACGGCGGAAGGCCAGGAAGGGCATTTCTATACGCTCTGCGAGGATGCCAAGGTCAAGCAGCGGCAAGTCGCCAAGCTGACCGAACTGGACTTCAAGTTCCATTTCTTTCCCTGGTGGAAGGAACCGCAATATGCGCTCGCGCCTCAGGGCGTCATCGTCAGCGATGCTTTCGCCAAATATTTCCGCACTCTGGGCGACCAGGGCATCACCCTGACCGAGGGGCAGAAAGCCTGGTACGTCAAGAAGGCCGAAACCCAGCTCGGCGACATGAAGCGCGAATATCCCTCGACGCCGGCCGAGGCTTTCGAGGCAAGCGTCGAAGGCGCCTATTACGCCGAGCAGATGGCGGTCGCCGACGCCGAAGAGCGCATCGGGGTCTTCCCGCATGCCGAAGGCTATCCGGTTCACACCATTTCCGACATCGGCATGGACGATGCCAACAGCGTCTGGCTGTTTCAGGTGCTGCCCGGCCGGGTGCGGATGATCGGCTATTTCGAGCATACCGGCACCGGCATGGACGGCATGCTCGACGAGCTGGAGCGGCGCGCGCGCGACAACGGCTATGTCTACGGCGTCCACAACATGCCGCATGACATCAAGGTCCGGGAGTGGACGCGCGGCGGCATGACCCGCATCGAAGTCATGCTGAAAGAGGTGAGGGCGCGTGGTCTCGGCACCGTTCGCAAGGTCGAGCGCGCCTATGTGCATGACCGCATCAACGCCACGCGGCGCATGCTGGCGAGGATCGAGTTCGACCAGGCCGGCTGCATCGAGGGCATCAAGTGCCTGCGCAACTACCGCAAGGATTGGGACGAGGATCTGAGCGTCTTCCGCGACGAGCCGCTGCACAATTGGGCTTCACACGGCGCCGATGCTTTCGGCGGCCTGGCGATCATCTTCACCGGATTGGCGCCCGAACCGCTGAAGCCCGAGCGTAAGGCGCTGCCGACATTCCAGACGATGACATTCAACGAATTTGCCGATTCCACCCCTGGCCAAAGCGAGCGTGTTTGATGGAAGACGAGATGACGGCTTCAGACGGCGAGCAGCGCTGGGATCCGGCCAAGGTCGGCGCCCATTGGCAGCAAGAGCTCGAACGCGCCCAGCGCTATTTCAAGTCCTGGCACGACCGCTGCGTCAAGATCGAGAAGATCTATCTCGACCAGCAGTCGGACCAGACGAGCGCCGCCAAGCGCCGCTTTCCGATGCTCTGGGCCAATACTTCGGTGCTGCAGCCGGCCGTCTATGCCCGCGTGCCGCAGCCGGTCGTCGAACGCCGCTTCAAGGATGCCCAGCCGGTGGCGCGCATCGCCTCGGAGCTGGTCGAGCGCAATCTCGCCTATACCGGCGATGAGGCCGATATCGATTCGATCATGCGGGCGGTGCGCGACGATTTTCTGCTCTGCGCCCGCGGCACGGTGTGGCTGCGCTATGAGGCCGATTTCGAGCCGCTCGATATGGGCGTCCTGCCCTCGGACCCGGCGGCAGCCCAAAGTCTTCCCGAGAGTTTGCCCGGTCGGATGGGCGGTGCTCAGCCGGAAGCGATCAGCGACGAGCGTGTGTGCATCGATTACGTCCACTGGTCGGACTTCCTGCATTCGCCGGCGCGGCGCTGGAAGGACGTGACCTGGGTGGCGCGGCGCGTTCCGATGACCGACGCGGAAATGGAGAAGCGCTTCGGCACTGATGCCATGGCTTCGCGGGCGGCGGAAGGTGCCGGCAGCCGCACGGGCATCAGCCAGGCCGAGCGCCTGGAGAATGAGGGCAAGACCCATGTCTGGGAGATCTGGTGCAAGAGCGAGAACTATACCGTCTGGATCGCCGACGGTTCGCCGGTGGCGTTGGAAGTCTCCGAGCCGCCGCTCGATCTGACGCATTTCTGGCCGTGCCCGCGCCCGGCCTATGGCACGATGTCGACGAGCTCGCTGATCCCGGTTCCCGACTATGTCTATTACCAGCAGCAATGCGACGAGATCGATCTCCTGACCAAACGCATCAACAAGCTGACCGATCAGCTGCGGCTGAAAGTGTTTTATCCCTCCGGCGACGGCGCGATCTCGCCGGCGATCGAGAAGGCGATGCGGCCGGAAAACGACATGGTCATGGTGCCGATCCCGGAATGGGCGGCGTTTACCGACAAGGGCGGCTCGAAGGCCATCGTGACGCTGCCGATCGACGAGGTGCAGAAGGTCCTTATTGCCTGCATGACGGCGCGCAAGCAGCTGATCGAGGATGTCTACCAGATTACCGGCATTTCCGACATCGTCCGCGGTGACACCCAGGCCTCCGAAACCGCGACGGCGCAGCGCATCAAGAGCCAGTGGGGCTCGATCCGCATCCGCGACCGCCAGGCCGAGCTGGCCCGCTTTGCCCGCGACATCATCCGCCTTGCCGGCGAGATCATCTGCGACCAGTTCCAGCCGGAAACGCTGATGGTGGTCAGCGGCATCCGGCTGCCCACGATGGCCGAGAAGCAGCAGGTCGAGATGCAGATGCAGCAGATGCAGATGGCGGCACAGCAGGCGGCCATGCGGGCAAAGCAGACCGGCCAACCGGCGCCACCGCCGCCCGAAATGCCGCCGCAGCTGCAGCAGATGATGCAGCAGCCGACGATCGACGAGGTGGTGCAGCTCTTACGCAATGACAGCATTCGCGGCTTCCAGATCGAGATCGAGACGGATTCGACCATCGAGCCTGACGAGGATGCCGAAAAGCAGCGCCGCATGGAATTCGTCCAGATGGTCGGCGGCTTTATGCAGCAGGCGGGAGCGATGGCGCAGCAGAGCCCGATGCTGGTGCCGGTAATGGTCGAAACGCTGCTCTTTGCCGCCCGCGGCTTCCGGGCCGGCCGTCAGCTCGAAAGCACGCTGGAGCAGGTGGGAGCGCAGCTCTCCCAGGCAGCAGCCACGCCAAAACCGGAGCCGCAGCCTGCGCCCGGCGAGATGCTCAAGCTGAAGACGGCCGAGGTGAAGGCCGGCGCCGAACAGCGCAGAGCCGAGCTCAGCGTCGCCGAGGCCGAGATCGAACATCGCGCCACGGTGGAGCAGGCGCGCGGCGAAATGGCGGCGCAGGCCGTGCAGCAGTTCCAGCAGCCAGCGTACCAATGAATTGGTCGGGAGCAACAGCATGAGAGAACGCTATTGCCGCGTCTGCGGTGGCTGGCACCAACTCGATCAGTGGCCGCACAATTGCCTGCCAGCGCAAAACCCGGCGCAGTCGGATCTGCCGGCACCGCATTTCGTCAGCGACAGCATCGACATCCAGTCGATGCATGACGGACAGCATTACACCTCGAAGGCCAGGCTGCGTTCGGCTTACCGGGCAGCCGGGGTGATCGAGATCGGCAATGAAAAGCCGCAGCCGATCGAGAAGCCGAAGACGGATCGCAGCGAGATCCGCAACGACTTGAGGCGAATTTACACCGAGTACAACGCCTGAACCGGGCATCAATCCCCGACATAGGAAATTTCCCAATGGATATGGAAGACCTGAACGAGGCCGGCAACGGCAGCGAAGATTTTGGTGCGTTCGACGATAAGCCATTGAACGATAGGCCGGTCAGCATCCGCGACAGCCTGAAAGCGGCGATCGACACCGTCGAGACCAATGGACCGGGCGATATATCAGGCCAGCCGGGCGACGGCGAAAACGGCCGCTTCATGGCCAAGGGGCAGGAGCAAGCCGGCGCTACGGCGCGGGCAGGGCAGGCGCCGGCGGCAAACGCCGCGCTCGCCCAGCAGCAGACGCTGCAGAGCCGCGGGCAGGGCGGAGAACAGCCGGCAGCCATCGGCAACCGGGTTCCGCCCGGCTGGTCGGCGGAAGCCAAGGCGCAATTCGGGGGCCTTCCCGGGGAAGTGCAGGCGGCGATCGCCAAGCGCGAACAGGAAGTCGATAACGGCTTCCGCGTCCTGCAGGATTACAAGGGGCTGGAGGAATTCACCCCGATCGTCCGCCAGGCCGGCATGACCCATGCCGATGTCATGCGTCGGGCGATCGACTGGGAGAAGGCGCTGATCCACGATCCCGTCAACACCGTCGTTCACGTTGCCAGGATGGCCGGGGTCAATCTTCACGCCCTGGTCAATGGCCAGACGGGAGAGATCCTGCAGCGCAATTCGCAGCAGGCCGGACCCCAGCAAGGAGGGCCGCAGCCTCGATCTTTCAATGTCGAGGCGACGGTCGAACATGTTTTGCGGAAAAGGGACACCGAAACTCAAGTCGATGCCTTCCTTTCCGACCCGGCAAACGCGCACGCCGAAGATGTGCTCGACGACATGATCGCCCTCGTCAACGCAGGGCGGGCAACGTCGCTCCAGGACGCCTACGACGCCGCATGCTGGATGCGCCCGGACATTCGCCAGCAGTTGATCAGCCAGACTGCACCGGCGCCTGTCCCACAACAGCAAGCCCAGAGGGCAGCAGCGGCAGATCAAGCCCGCCGCGCCTCGCGATCCATCTCTGGTTCTTCCGCGCCGGGCCCGACCCGCGATGCGGCAAGGGGCCAGCCCACCTCCATCCGAGACTCGCTGCGCGACGCCATGCGCTTTTCGCGCGGTCAGGTCTGAGCAAAGGAATGATCAATGCCCATTTCGCCCAACCTCTCTGAAATCGTCACCACGACGCTGCGCAATCGCAGCGGCACGGTGGCCGACGACGTGACGAAGAACAACGGTCTTCTCACCCGTCTGAACAGCCGCGGCCGCAAGAAGCCGATCTCCGGCGGTCGCACAATCGTCCAGGAACTGCAGTACCAGGAAAACAGCACCTTCAAGCGCTATTCCGGCTACGATATCCTGAATGTGCAGCCGTCCGACGTCATCACTGCGGCCGAATACGATCTGAAGCAGGCCGCGGTCGCAGTTTCCATGTCCGGCCTCGAACAGCTGCAGAACTCCGGCGAGGATGCGATCCTCGATCTGCTCGAGCAGCGCATCGAGAACGCCGAAACCACTTTGAAGAACAACATCGCGCTTGACTGCTATTCCGATGGCACGGCCGATGGCGGGCGGCAGATCGGCGGCCTGCAGCTGCTGATCTCGACCTCTCCGACCTCGGGCACCGTCGGCGGCATCTCGCGCGCCACCTGGGGTTTCTGGCGCAACCAGAAATTCTCGGCCTCGGCCGATGGTGGTGCGGCCGCCACCAATGCCAATATCCAGAGCTACATGAACCGGCTCTATATGTCCTGCGTTCGCGGCTCCGACGCGCCCGATCTCGTCGTCGCCGACAACAACTTCTTCCGCCTCTACTGGGAATCGCTGCAGGCAATCCAGCGCATCACCTCGGCCGACAAGGGCATGGCCGGCTTCCAGTCGCTGCAATATATGGGCGCCGACGTGATCTTCGACGGCGGCTTCGGCGGCGGTGCGCCGCTCAACCAGATGTTCTTCCTGAACACCAAATACCTGTTCTACCGCCCGCACCGCGACCGCGACATGGCCCCGATCGGCGACGAGCGCATGAACACCAACCAGGATGCCTTCGTCCAGCTGATGGGCTTTGCCGGCAACCTCACCATGAACAACGCCTTCCTGCAGGGCGTGTTGTTCGCCTGATCGTCAACGAAAGGAACAAGCAAATGTCGGTCGCAACAATCCAGTCCGATCGTCTTGGCGCGAACCCGTTCGTCGTCGAAGGCCCGATCGTTTCCGGCTCCGGTATTCCCGGCCCGAACTTCTCCCTCGGCGCTATCGCCGGCGGGGACCGTGAATCCGAATGGGTCTATTGCCAGCTGGTGCTGGCCTCGCCGACCACCCTTCAGCCCGGCCAGTGGTTCCAGTGGACCCGGGATTATGTCGCTTCGCTGCTGACCACGGCGGCGGCCGTCGTCGGCCAGCGCTGCGGCGTCTTTTCCGGTGCCGCCCAGCCTCCGACGCTGACTGGCGGCCCGGTCGGGGCCGTGACACTCGCAGCCGGCAACTATTACCTGTGGCTGCAGCGCAACGGCCAGGCGCCGTCGCAGGTGGCAACCGCAACGGCGGCCCTCGTCATTGCCGAAACCACCGCCACCGCAGGCCAGGCGAGCGCCCCGGCCTCGGCCACGGCCACCACCAAGGCCATCGCCAACGTCAACTTCGCGGCCGCCAATCAGACGTTTACGGCAACCACGGTCAACGGCTCCAACCTGCTGGCGGGTATTGCCGGTCTGAGTGCCGGTTCCGGCCCGTTCATCGGTGCGGCGGTCGCCGGCACCGGAATCGCAGGCGGCACGACGATCTCGGGCATCACCTACAGCCCGAACGGCGTCGTCCAGAGCATCACGCTCTCGGCCAACGCCACCGTCAACGGCACCGGCATCACCATCACCGCGACCGGCGTACTCGAAGCGACGCTGATGCGGCCGTTCCTGTCGAAGGTGAACTAAATCAAGCTATCAACGGGCGTTTCGGCGCCCGTCATGGCTACTAACAATGCCTGCAAACTTCTCTTCCGTCATGCTCTGGCTTGTCCCGAGCAGCTGCCGCCGGTCGATGCGCAGCAGATCCTCGGCACAAGGCCGAGGATGACGAGGAGGGGATGCTTCCCCCGCCCATCCCTATTTCCCCGCCATCAACAGCGAGACCAGCAAATGCCCGACAACACCGGAATCTATGCCTCCTTCAGCCTCGAACCGGTCGAGCAGACCTTTCTGACCGAGAAGGAAGGCCGGCCGATCTTTGCCGACAAGGAATTCGTCCGCATCTTTATCGCCGGCGACAAACACACCGAAGTCTACCGCGAGGTGACCGAGAACGACAAACTCCGCTTCGCCGACGCCTACAAGCGGTTCAAGCAAGGGGCTGAGGCCCGCGAGCAGCTGACCGGCACGCCGCTGGCGCAGTGGCCCTATCTGAAGCCCAGCCAGATCAAGGAGATGGAGGCGGTCAATATCTACACCGTCGAGCAGCTCGCAGCTCTTTCCGACACCGCCAAGCAGAAGATCGGCATGGGCGCCAACGAGCTCGTCGCCGCCGCCCGGGCCTATCTCGCCACTGCCGAAAACTCCAGCGCCGCCTCGGCCTTCGCCGCCGAGAACGAGCGGCTGAAGGATGAGGTGACCCGCCTGCAGGAGCAGATGAGGGAGATGGCCTCGCGCTTCGAGGCGCTCGAAAACGAAGGCCAGGGCAACAAGGCCCGCAGCCGCCCAGCCGCCTGAACCAGCCGCCTGACCTGAACCGGAGTTCCCCCGTATGTCGCTCTTGACCATCATTCAGAACGTCTGCGCGGAAATCGACCTCGATCCGCCGACGGCCGTCATGTCCTCGGCGGATCCGCAGATCATGCAGCTGCGCATCCTCTCCACCCGCGCCGGCCGCGACCTGGTGCGCGAGCATGACTGGTCGGCGCTGATGGTGCGGCGGCAGTTCGTGGCGACCGGTGCAAATCCGGAGCCGGCCGAGCCGCCCGATGACTGGAACCGCTTTGCCGCCAATGCCAAGATCTGGAATGCCTCGCGCCTGTGGCAGCTCAACGGCCCTGTCGAGCCGCAGACCTGGCAGCGCCAGACGATCCTCAACTCCAACCCGGTGCCGCAGATTTGGCGCATGGCTGGCGGCAAGCTCGACATCTACCCGAACGCCTCAGGCGAGACGATGGAATATGCCTATATCTCCGGCTTCTGGGTGGCGGTGAATGGCGGTGCGACCTCTGGGGCGAATTGGGCAAACGATACCGATACGGCCCGTTTTCCCGAAGACCTCCTCGAACTCTCGCTGATCTGGCGCTGGAAGCGGGCCAAGGGCCTCGATTATGGCGAGGAGATCGCCAGTTTCGAGCGATCCAAGGAAGCAGCCATCGGCGCCGATCGGGCAGCAAGCCCCGTCGACCTTTCGCTGCCGGCGAGGGGACAGGCGCCCGAGAATTATTGGCCCGGCACGATCACGGTTTCAAATCCATGACCCGCAAACCTGTTCCCCCAAACGGGCGCACCCGCCGCGTTTCGCCAGGCAAAGACTGGATCGCGCCGATCGGCGGCTGGCGAACCGATGTCGAAATGGCGGATATGCCTGAAGATGCGGCGTTTCAGCTCGACAACTTCTTTCCCGAGGCCAACCGCGTCCGCGCCCGCTACGGTTTCCTCGCCTTTTCCACCGGCCTTGGCGCCGACGTGCAGACGGTCATCCCCTATTCGGGCGTCAGCAACAGGCTGTTTGCCGCCGCCGGCGACAAGATCTTCGACGTGACGGTGGGGGGCGCTGCCGGTGCGCCCGTCGTCTCGGGCATGGCCAGCGCCCATTGGTCGGTGCAGCAATATACCAACCCGGCCGGCCAGGAATTCCTACGCCTGGTCAATGGCCTCGATACACCGCTGCTCTTCAACGGCAGCTCCTGGACCAACAATTTTCTCACCGGCACGGCAACGCTCGCCACCCAGAACGTTGCCGTCCGCAACACGGCCTATACGCTGAGCTTCTTCGGCAACGGCTCGGTCACGCTCTCCGGCGCCTTCTCCGGCACGTTGAACGGCACCGGCGTCAACAATCGGGTGTCGCTCACCTTCACGCCGGCGGCCGGCACGCTTGTCGTCACCGTGACGGGAACGGTGACCAATGCGCAGCTGGAAAAAGGCGCGGTCGCCACACCTTACGTTGCCTCGACGATGATCACCGGCATACCGGACGCTTCGCTGCTGATCGCGGTCACCGCCTATCGCTCGCGCCTGTGGTTCATCGAGAAGAATTCGACCAATGTCTGGTATCTCGCCACCGACGCCGTCAGCGGCGCAGCCACGGTGCTGCCGGTCGGCGGCAACATGAAATATGGCGGCACGCTGGTTGCGATCAACGTCTGGACGATTCCGGTTTCGACAGGCCTGCAGCAGTGCCTGGTGCTGATCTCCTCGGAAGGCGAGGTGATCGTCTTCCAGGGCTCCGATCCTTCGAGTGTTTCGAACTGGGGCCTGATCGGCACCTTCAAGCTCGGCCGGCCGCTCGGCAGCGATCGATGTCTGCTTTCGGTCGGCGCCGATCTGGCGATCATGACCACCGATGGCATCGTGCCGATCACCAAGGCGGTGCAGCTCGACCGCGGCGCCACCAGCCTCGGAGCGATCACTGCCAGGATCGGCCCGACATGGCGCGAGACCGTGGCGGCGATCGGCACGACTTCGCAGGAGTGGCAGCTTTCGAGCTTCCCGGCCAGGCAGATGGCGATCGTCAACCTGCCGTCCTCCTTCGGCCCCTATCAATATGTGATGAACACCGAAACCGGCGCCTGGTGCCGCTTCGTCGGCATGCCGGCCTCCTGCTGGGCGACCTGGCAGGACCGGCTGTTCTTCGGCGCCGGCGACGGCACGGTCTATGAGGCCGAGGTCGGCGCCAACGACAATGGCGTGGCGATCGATGCGCTGATGGTCGGCGCCTGGAGCCGATATGGCGACGGGCTCTCGACCAAGCTCTCGAAGCTAATCGGGGTGACGGCGCAGATCGGTGTTTCCTCGCTGATGTATGGTGGGATCTCGGTCGACTACCAGACCAAGATCCCGACGGCGCTGCTGTCCTCGGTCGAGAACAATGCGGCGGCGAAATGGGGAACGGCGATCTGGGGCGTGTCAAAATTTCCGGGCGTTTCGCTGGTGCGCAAATTCGCCTCCGCCGGCGGCGCCGGTTCGGCCTTGGCGCCGACGATCCGTGCGCTGATTTCGGGCTCCTCCGGTTCCGTCTCCGAGGCGGCCGTGGTCGGCGGCTCGGTGCTTTATGAAAAGGGCGCGCCGATTTGATCGTCTCCGAACCGCGCGCGGAAATCGCCGCCTGGGTCGGCGGCCGGATCGGCGTCAGCTTCCATGCGCCTTACACCACGCTTGCCCATATCGACCGCGGCCGGATCATCGCCGGCTTCGTCTTCAACGTCTGGACCGCGCATGACGTCGAGGTCTCGCTTGCCGCCGACCGGCTGTCGCGGACGCTGATGCGATCGGTGTTTGGCTATGTCGTGCATCAGCTCGGCTGCCGCCGCGCAACCGCCAGGACACGGGCCGACAATTTCGACGCCCAGACGATGCTCGAAAGACTCGGCGCACGGCTGGAAGGCCGCCAGCAAGCCTATTTCGGCGACTGCGACGCGCTGCTCTACGCAATCATCAAGGAGGATTTTCCCTATGGTCTCCACGCCGAAGGCCCCGAAGGCGCCTGATCCGACCCAGACCGCAGCGGCACAGACGGCCACCAACGTCGACACCGCCATTGCCAATGCCGGCCTGAGCCACACCAACCAGTACACGCCGGATGGTTCGCTGGAATACAAGGTCAGCGGCTACCAGACGATGAAAGACCAGACCGGCAAGAGCTACCAACTGCCGACCTATTCGGCCTATCAGACCTATTCGCCTGAAAATCAGGCGATCTATGACCAGACGCAGCAGACGCAGCTCGGCCTTGCCAGGCTCGCCAACGACCAGACCGGCAAGATTTCCGGTGTGCTCGGCACCAATGTCGATCTGAGCGTCGGCAATGTCGACAAATATGTCAATAATCACTGGCAGTCCGGCTTCAACAACCAGTGGGATCGCGATCAGGCAAGCCTCGACCAGAGCCTTGCCGACAAGGGCATCTCGATGGGGTCGGCGGCCTATGACAACGCGCTGCGCGATTTTTCGACGCGCAAGCAGGCCGCCTCCGACCAGTATCTCGGCGACATGTATTCGAATGCCCAGAACTCCATCCTGACCGAGCGAAACCAGCCGCTGAACGAGATTTCGGCGCTGATGTCGGGATCGCAGGTCCACCAGCCGAGCTATGTCAACACGCCGACGACGCAGCTGCCGAATGTCGACCAGGCCGGCCTGATCAATGAAGGCTTCAACCAGCAGATGGGCCTCTACGACCGCCAGGTCGCCCAATCGAACGCGGCGATGGGCGGCCTCTTCGGCCTTGGTGGCTCACTGCTCGGCGGCTGGGCGAAATCCGACCGTCGGCTCAAGGAAAACATCAAACGCGTCGGCACGCTGGATAACGGCCTGCCGGTCTACGCCTTCAAATACAAGGACGGCGGCCCGACCCAGCTCGGCCTGATGTCCGACGATGTGCGCAAGACCCATCCGGACGCCGTGTTCGAACACGCCGACGGTTTCGACCGTGTCTTCTACGAAAGGGCAGTGGCATGATGGATTTCCTCTTCGGCGGCGATACCGGCAAGACACAGGGCGACATCGACGACAAGCGAAAGCAACTGGCCTACGCCATGCTGCAGCAGGGCATGGATATGAGCCCGGTGCAATCGCCGTGGGAAGGGGTCGCGCGGCTTGCCGAAGGCGGGCTCGGCGGCTGGGCGGTTCGCCAGCAACGGCAGGCGCAGCAGGCAGGCGCCGGTCAAGGTGCCGTCGCTCCGACAGGCCAGCCTTCCACACCAGCGCCGGCCTCTCCCGGCTTCCTGTCGCTGTTCTTCGGTGGCGGGCCGACGCGCCGGACTGACGGCTGAACTAGGACATCAGCGGGATAACGGCGTGCTGATCGGTCCCTACCGATACAGGGACGGCGGTCCGATCCGGATCGGCCTCGTGTTCAATAATGTGTGAAAAATCCATCCAGACAGACGGTTTCGACCGCGTCTTCTACGAAAGGGCAGTGGACCAATGTCACTAGCGTCATTCATTTTCGGCGGCGATACCGGCAAGACACAGGGCGACATCAGCGACCGGCGCAAGCAGCTGGCTGATGCCATGCTGCAGCAGGGCATGGATTCGGGCCCCGTACAATCCTCCTGGCAAGGGGCCGCGCGTCTTGTCCAGGCTCTCCTGGGCGGGCTGGCGATCCGCCAGCAGGAGCAGCAGGCAAGCGGTGAGGGCAGCGCGGCGCCGGCCGGCGATCCGGGCGACTATCCCTTCGCGCCGCTGCCCGACAACGGGCCCGTTCCGCCGGAAAGACCCAGTCTCGACCCGCTGATGACGACTGATGATCGCGGCGAACAGCCCATGGCCCCGGCCGCCCAGCCCGGCGCCGGTCTCTTCGCGCCGCTGCCCGACAACGGGCCTATTCCGACGCCGAAGCCCTATCGCGACCCGATGGTCACGACGGACTATCGCCGGGCGGCCGACCAGCCTGGCGACGATCCATTCGCACCGCCTGCCAACCCTCCCATTCCGACGCCGCGGCCTTATCGCGACCCGATGGTTACGACCGAATATCGCCGCGAGCAGCCGATGGCGGCCGATCAACCAGGCGACGATGCCTTCGCTCCGTTGCCTGACAACGGACCCGTTCCCTCGCCGAGACCCGGATATCGCGACCCGCAGATGACGACGGACGAACACAGCCAACAGCCCGCGGCGCCAGCTCCTGGCGCCGCCGCCGCCGGATCCGCAAACGACGGGGCAGAGCTTCAAACGGTTCTATCCGATCCCGTTCGTCGCGGCGAGTTGCCGCCCGGCATGCGCAACAACAATCCCACCAATCTCAAATACGCCGGCCAACATAGGCCGGGGATCATCGGCCCTTCCGAGAACACCGACCAGGGCGATCCGCAAGTTGTCTATGCCACGCCGGAAGCTGGCATGGAGCACAATGTCTGGCAGATCATGAAGAAGTATCGAGAGGGCATGCTGACGCCGAATCAAATCATCGCTGGAACAAAGGGCTGGACGCCTAACTCTTTCACGGCGGCTGCCAACATCGCGCAAATGATGGGCATTGGCCCTGCCGATGATCTCCGCCTGAACGACCCGGCAATGGCAAAGAAGTTTGTTCGCGCCCTCATCACGCAGGAGCAGGGAACATCGGGCGCTCTTTATCCGGACAGCATGATTGAAGCGGCGATCGCGGCACAGTCCAAGGGCGTTGCGCATGCCGTGCCTTCTCAGCCGGCCAAGGGGCCTGTCCCCGCGCCGAGGCCGGAATATCCCGATCCGCAGTTGACGACGGACGAGCGCCGCCAGCAGCCCGCGACGGCGCCCCAACTGCCCGGCGACGATCCCTTCGTTCCAACGGGCAAAGTGCCCGTTCCCACACCGAAACCCGGCCGCCACGATCGGCAGGCGGTAAGGGGCACTCCCAGCCAGCAACCCGTCGACGCCGATGTCTTCGACGGCTTCATGGGCACGATCAAGAACGGCTATAAGCAGCGAGATGGGTCGATCATCAAGGTGACCAACCCTTATGGTCTTGCGGCTATCGCCTCGACGGGCCAGTCCGAAAGCCAGTTCTCGGCCAAGAGAGCCAATAGTTCTTGGTCCGACCCAAGCAAGAGCGGAAAGCCCGGCAGATCAGGCGCCATTATGTCGTGGCGTAACACCCGACTGCAGGCACTTTACGACTTCGCCGCCGCCAAGGGCGAAAAGCCGGGTGCGATCAGCCCGCAGACACAGGCCGAGTTCTTCCTGCAGGAGGACCCTCGCCTGATCGCCAGGCTGAACGCCGCTCAATCGCTCGAGGAGGCGCAACGCCTGATGAACAGGGCTTGGGCTTTTCGAGATTACGATGTTCCGGGGAACCAGGAGGCCACAAACCGGCTCGCGAGAGCAAAGAGCTTTCTGCCGGAGTACCAGACCGACGGCGCCACCGATCCCTTCGCCCTGCCTGACAACCCACCCAACTTGACACCGAGGCCGGCCTCCCGCAATCCGCGGCAGACGATGAACCAAGGTCGCGAACCGGCGGCGGCCGCCCTCGTGCGTGCGCTCCTCGCTCGGCAGCAAAGTGGTCTGTGGTAGGCCAATTCAGGCTTCCGGGGCCGCAACGCGTGAAAGCTCGTTCGGCGCCGGCATAGCCCACATGGCGGCTATGCCTTCCTCGATATTGCCTGTTGGTTTGACGTTGTAAATCTCATCGCGATGGCGGCGATATCAAGAAAAGCAAAGGCAGCAATCAAGGGTATATTTTTGACGCCGAAAATCTTCGTCAAGGTGCTTTTCCAGCCGAAACGCGCCTGCACAGCGCCTTGCAGGGAGTAAATCCAGATCAAAGGAGCCGGAAGATTGCGTTGAGATTCGACAGCCAACCCCACTCTGCGCAGGAGTTCGGCCAAACGCTCAAAATTGTAAAGGTTCAAATGCCGCGGGAAATAATATCCGCCCCATGCACAGCCCGCAAACAGCTGTCTGTCCCAGCCGTCAGTATTAGGCGTTTCGATCAATAACCGGCCATCCTTCGCCAAGGCGAGGACAAGGCGCCGCAAGCTCTCTTCTGGCTCCCAAAGGTGTTCTATAAGCTGGAGCATGACGATGAGATCAAATGGCTGGGCCGGCAATTCCGCCGCTTCGAGCGGCGCTTCGACTACCTTTATTCCTTGTTTTTCCAGGGCGGTACGCGTTTCAGCCGGGAAATGCCAATCGAGACCGAAGAGCTCAAGATCAGGACGCGCTTGACGCAGTGCAATCAAAAGTTCGCCGTTGCCGCATCCTACATCGAGCACTCTTCCCCGCAAAGGGAGATGCGCGACAACATCCTTAAGGCGCTTTCGATTGACGATGGTCTTTACTCTTCCAAGGAGATTTGCCCGGCTCTGAAATCTATTCGAGAAGGTTCCGTAGTTCGCCGGATACATCAAAGACAGTTGGCTGATGTCGGGTCTCGGATTGAGATAGAAATGACCGCATCCATCGCATCGGACGTATCTGAAGAAGTCTTCACTGCCGTGATATATATAGTCGCGCCCGGTAGCGACAACTGTGCAGCTGTCACTGCCGCAACCGCTGCACGTTGTAGGGGTTGATCTTATGTGATTTGTCGCTTGAGAGTTCATGTTTGCCGCGTTCAATACCTTTAGACCCTAGAGAGCCAACGCATCTTGAACCGAATCTGAGAAATCATCGTTCTTACGATTTCTCGAGAGTCGGATGAATTTTGCAAAACCACTGCGCTGCAGGCACCTCGGAAAATGCTCGTAGAAACCACCTTTGAGCAGGTGCCTATGAAGTTTTGCGAGATTGTGCTGCGGAATGGCGGGAAAAAGATGGTGTTCGATATGATAGTTGAAATTCGCCTGGTACATAAGCCATTTCTCAAACCAATTAGGGACTGTCGTCCGGGCGAGCGGCATCATGGCCCGCTCCCGTCCGTCCTCGTAAAGTGGATAATCCTCGGGCTGATGCTCCGCGATGGTGCGTATAATATTCAGGGCGATTGCCACGGCAGCAATGGGATAACCCCATAACAGAATGTAGAGATACCATCGTCCCGTGACAATGCAGAGTGCAAACAGCAAGCCGTTGAAGATGATGGTCACCATCGGCGCTAACCAGGAAGGCGACAGCGAGTTACCCGATGCTTTCTTTCGAGCCAGACCACCATATTTGTCAGCCGCCAGCCACACTCCCATGCCACCGCTCAGCGCCTTTACCATGACCCACGCGAGCGCCCGGAAGCCCTTGATCGGCTCGCGATAGGGGTAACCATCCTCATCCTTTTCTGTACCCAGATGTGCATGGTGGCTCATGTGGCGTAGTCGATACGCGCCGACTGACATCCCGACAGGCGCGGCAAAGAATATATCGCACCAGATATCGTTTTTGCGGCGGCTGGAGAAGAGGTGGAAATGCGACGCTTCGTGAACCCAAAGCAACATGCCTTGCGTTACCGCGGAGTTAATCAGGAATGGCAGCCATAGCACCCACCAAGGGCCGAAGAGCGCGATCGCCCAAGAGATAACGATCTGAACCCAGACCATCGTCGTCGCCACGATAATTGCGCGCGGTTGAGGCTGTTTCAACGATTCAAGGAAGCTCTGGTCGACAAGCCTTCTCGCTACCTTCATGCATTCATTGAACTGCGCATCCATGCAGTGACCAATCCTATCCATCCGATAACCCTCGAAGAAAGTTATCTACCTTCCTTTGAGCTCTTGCTCCTAACCAGCACATTCATACCGCCACCTTCCGGTATCATCGCCCGTACTTTGTCGGCGTCTTCAGGCAGCTTCCTGCCAGATGCCATTTCATCAATCTCGTAGCCGCCCTGCCAGAGAAGCTCCAACAATCTGTCGAAGTCTCCGGGATTCTCAGCGTAAACATAGGGGGCCAATTCAAGCATTATACGCGGCTGGAACTTTTTGAGAGTCACCGTCGCCCCAAGTAGAACCGCAAGCTCGTTTCCGTCCACGTCAAGTTTTATGAAATCGACCTTGCCGACCCCAAGATCCCGCAATGTTTCGTCCAGCGTGCCGAGCCGCGCGCCCTGTGTCGACATGAGTCGACCGTGGTGTTCGCTATGCAAATCTTCAGCAACTTCGAGCGGCCAGCTTGAATAGACCGCTTCGGGCATCGCTTCGGATGCACTTGCCATAAGCATCATCTGGTAAGCGTCGATTCGCTGGGCGAGCGTCGGGTTGAGCGAAATATTGGCCTTCTGTTTCGCGAATGCATGAGCCGTCGGCTCGAAGGAGATCACCCTGCCGGCTCCGCCCACCAATTGCGCCAGGGGCAACGTATGAGAACCCACATTGGCGCCGATGTCGAGGACTATGTCTCCGTCCCCTATCAGCTCTCTATACCTATCGAGCGTTCTGACCTCGAACCCGCCCAATAGGTAGATCGCGAAATCAACGCCGTCTCTAAGGTCCAGCGACCAATTTATTCCGCGGCGCTTCGTTATGACGGTTGCGGGTAAGCCAACGCAACCCCGGACCAACAAGACAGCTTTGGATAGAGAGCGAGCGATCAGGATTTTGTTGCTGGTGGATAACATTGTCCTCAGGCCGCCTCTAAGTGGTTTTGTGATTGGCGGGCGCTCTTCTTGCAACGACCAGATTGCAATATTGGCCCGCGTTTTTTGGATCAAGGCTCTCGTAATTGAAAGCAGTGCCAGGTGGATCCGCTATGTTTTGGAACTCGAAATTCAGCATCTGTAGGAATTTGGTGAGTTCGGCCGGGTTCACGGACGCTTTCGACAAACCATAAGGCCAGAACTCCATGAATACCCGAATGTCGCGATTCTCCCGCAGGACCCGCTCGGCACCCTGTAGAACGCTCAACTCATATCCCTGAACATCGATTTTGATAAAATCGACCCGCTGCCCTGGCGAAAAGTAATCATCCAGCTTCACCAATGGGACGTCGATGCTCACTCGCCCATCGCCACTATCAAATGTTCGGTGATCGACATTCAGCTCGGCCGAAACATACAGCCTTGTGGTGCCGCTGGCCGCTCCTACCGCGGCGTGTTGCAGGGATACATTCGACAAGCCGGTTACCGTTGCTTCAAGCTTTTCGAAGTTCGCCGGCGCCGGCTCGAAGGCATGGACATGGCCGGTCGTTCCCGTCAGCGCGGAGAACATGCGGGTATATATTCCGATATTTGCACCGATATCTGCGACGATCATGCCCGGCGAAATGAGCTCACGCATTAAAGCGCGCTCACGTCGTTCCGAAACTGCCTTCCATACGGAATAGAGAGGATAATACAGGGCATAACAATGCCGATAGAGCCAATCGGCGAGACGTAGCAAAACCATCCCTACACCTCTTCTTTTGACGTGAGGCGGACCGTGAAGAATGAGGCGAACACCTTGGGCAGCGCGGCGCCTATTGCTCTGTCGAGCTTGAAGTAAGGCTTATAAGCCCAGCCAGGCACAGGAAACTTCTTCGATATCCCGCCTGTCACCATATAGGAGAGGGAGGTGAAATAGCTGATCCTTGTCTTCTCAAGCCTATAGCAATCTGCAAGCTCAGCGAGCCAGTCCGGCCGCTGAAAGAAGATCATATGTGGCATAGCCTGATTTGAGGTCGAAAGAGGACCCTGAACGGTATCCAGAACCGGGCGGCGGATACTGAAATTCACCGGCTCATGATGGAGAAGTTTATACATCGGGTAGGATAGCCAAGACAAATAAGGTTCCGTCGCATACACCCTGCCGCCCTTTGTGAGCTTGCGTGTCGCCCCGCGGAGGAACGCAAGGGGATCCTTCAGGTGATGCAGAACATTGGTCATCGTAATCACATCGACGCTATGGTCCGCGATGTCAGGCAACCCAGCGATCTCGTGGCAATCGAAGACAAAGTCCAAATAGTCTAACTTCAGCACATCGGAGGTGATGACATTCGGTAGGAAGCGCTTGAGAGGCGACGTTCCGCTTCCGATTTCCAGAACGGTATTCGTGGCAATATCCGGTTCCTGTCGAAACATCTCCTGGTAGAGCTCGCCATACCAATGCATCAGGTTGGGATTTGCGCTTAGCCGCTCGCGATTTGCCAGCGTTTGAGCAAGATCGGCGTCATAGAGAGTGCTTTCGATTTCCATCGTCAGAGAAACTTTATTCGTCTTGCCGCAAAAGCCAGCATAGCCAACAGAATGGAACCATGGCGCCAACGCGAGATGTTCGTTTCACCGTAGAGTCTTTCTCGATAACCGATCGGAACCTCGACGATCTTAAGGCCCATCCGCGCGGCGCCGAAGATCAGGTCGAAATCACCAAAGGGATCGAAATCACCGAAGTAGGATCTGTTTGCCTGAAGTTTGAGATAATTGGAGCGGCTGATCACCTTGGTTCCGCATAGGGTGTCTTTGTATCTCTGGCCAAGAACGAAGGAGAAAGCCAATGCGAAAAACTTGTTGCCCAGGAGATTGAAGAAACGCATCGCCTCCTTTTCCATGGGATAGACCAAGCGAGTTCCGTTGATGAACTCGCCTTTCCCATCCTTGATGGCGTTGTAGAATTTCGGCAAATCCTCGGGCGGGACCGTCATGTCCGCGTCAAGAATCATCAAGACTTCCTTTGTGGCCAGCGAAAAACCCTTCCTGACGGCGTCGCCTTTACCCTTACCATCCTGTTGGGCAATCAGGATGGTGCGTTCGCCGCCATAGCGCTGTTGCGCTTCTTGGATCGCCTTCCACGTTGCGTCGGTTGAATTGCCTTCGACAAAAATGAGTTCATCATCCGGCCCCATAACCGGCAACCGTTTGACAATATCCTCGATATTTCCTGCCTCGTTTCTCGCTGGAACTACAATTGACACCGACGGCTCGGTTTTCGATGCGGCATCGCCGACCGGCCTCGCAATCGCGATGTTGAGAAGGCAGAGAGTTCGAAAAAGCGGAAGAGGAGCAAGGCAACGGTTAACAAAGCCACTGATAAGTGGGATGTAAACCGGGATTAGAATCTTCTGGTCCAGTCGTATTAATTCGAAGTCTTCGAGCGTCAGAAGATTCTCGACGTCTTCATGGGCAAGCCAATTCGATTCAGGAACCCGCCGGCGCAGGCCGAGCTTAGATGCGAGAGTTGCAAGCGGCCGCCACATGCTGCTGTAATAGGTAAGAACAAGGCGTGTCTCAGGTGAACACAATGCACGTGCCTGAGCGAACATGCTCTGTATGTCTCGTTCGTAATGGATGAGGCCGCTGATGACCAGATAATCAGGTTTGGTGTCAGCGACTTCTTCGATCTTGACGACCTTGTGCTCGTCAAACTCTTTCACAGGTTCAGTCGGTTGCGTTATCGAGCGAAACGTTATCTTGCCCTGAGGAAATTTACCAATCAGCAGAGGCGTCGTCGGATCGATCTCGACCACGGAATTCTGGCCCAAGACAAAGAGGCCAATGTACTTTCTCAATTGAGAATAGAAATAGTCCCGCATAAGTTACCTCGGCGCCAAGCGGTTCAAGCGCCAATGTCCCAGGATGAGGGCTGCAGGCACGACGTACACCACAAAAAAGAGAAAATGAACGGCCGTCGCCAGGAGTAACCCCTCTGAGGGTGAACGCCCTAGCAATACGAATGCCGAAACGACGGATGCATGGAAGGTGCCGACTCCGGATGGTGCAGCTGGGATCATCAGACCCAATCCCCCGGCAAACAACACGAATAACGATTCTTGATAACTCAGCTCGACGCCGACAAACCGGGCGACGAAGATATACGCAAGGGCGTATGCCGAAAGCCACAAAACCAGCGTCAGAAAGGCCGGAACGATGGTCACGGACAGAGATAAGCTTCGTGCGGAATTTCCGATAAAATGAATAACGTGACGGTCAAAGAAATCTTGCAGTCGCAGGAGACCGAAGACGGGCCGCAATATCGGGACAAGCCGATTGCCGAAATTCCTTACCAGAACTGCCGATAGAAATATCCCAACTATTGCACCAACCATGATGACCAACAGAGCATTTCGGTACTCGGAATTCAATGTATGGCTCAGTAAAACCAAAGAAAATATGCCGACGGAAATGATCGTCACCAAGTCAACCATCTTTTCGACCAGAAGCCTACCAAGAGCGTCTGCGTAGGGGACGGTCGCGACAACTCGGCTGTAATGTACACGCAAGAGGTCTCCACCTCTCGCAGGAAGGAACATGTTGGCGCCCAAGCCGAGTAGGGAGGCCATGAGGGACGTTCCGTAACCGATCTTGCCATCCAACAACAGGCGCCACCGCACCGCATAACCTACCGCGATACCAAAGGTAACAAGCATAAACCAAAGGAGCGATGTGACGGATATTCCGCTACGAAAAATCCGGATGGCTTCCTCCCAATCCACCGCCTTTAGCAAGAATATCAGGAGGAAAATGCTTATTGCCGAGGCTATAAGCATCTGCAGGCGTTGATATGCAGGAGCCGCCGCCGCAGCTTTGCTCCATGAGTTATACAACCTCTCACGCATCCGCCAGTGACTTGCGGCTTCAACAGCCGAACTGGGTAGAGCGTTTTTGACGGGACGTTTGAGCATAAAAGGCCTGCGTTTGAATCGATCGCAAGTGGAAGTCGAGGGTGAAGTCGACCGCATACAGCACTAACGGGCGGCCCGCTACCAATAGTTTCGTCGCGGCGCCACCTCAATTTATGGTACCCACAAGTCTTCTATTTCCTAGTCGCACGCAGCCTGGAATCAGCGTGATTTAGCGCTTGCTTACGACCGCGGTTGATTTAGAACGGCGCTCCGCAAAGGCTCGATATCCGGAAATTTCTAGAGCGCGGGAAATGAGAATGAGTGATCAGCTTCAAGCTAGGCCGAAACTGAATAGTTTGCTTTTACTGACGATTGCTGTTCTCTTGACCCACTGGATGGCCTTCTTCAATGAAGGAATATTTGCTGAGGATGCCGGTTTATTTCCAACATTGATCTACAATGATTGGATCGCCATCGCGGACATGTTTTCTTCAGCAGGGGTGCCGGTATTTACGTACTATGTTTGGCCGATGGCCTTCGTTGGGAACGTTTTGCTTTTAAAATCCTTTGTCATAATCGGGGTCTACTTCATTGCGATCTTCTCCTACCTCCTAGCTTCAAAGTCTGGATATTTTTCGGAGCGCGAGTCTTTGGTGCTCGCAATATTCACGCAGTTGTTGCCGCTCCCCACGATCACGGTTATTTTTACATATTCGATATACTTTAATGCCTATGCCCTTTTTCTATTGGCTACATATTTATTCCTGTCAATCGAATGGATGCGCGGAAGGAGCCACTATCTCCTCCGCGGACTGGCAATTTGCATTTACTTCATTGCATTCACGCTGAATTCCTTGCTGGTGCTCTATGCGGCTGGTTTCGTCCTCGTTTATGCGGTGTGGCTGAGAAGGACAGGGCGCCGAGTTCGCAATGCGCGGGAATTGGTCTCGACATTTTCATCATTCTGCCTTGCACGAGCGGATTTCACCATTCTGCCCTTCGTGTACTGGGTTTGTAAGGCAATTTTCTACCCTAGGTACGGATTATACGATAACTACAATGGCTTTACCCTAAATGTTGAAAGCATTGCGGAGAATTCCTATCGATTTATATTTAATGGCACGATCTTTCCTTTGGCAAGGAGCGTTTATGATTGGAATGTTTATCTCTACTTGGGAGCTGCGGTCTGTTCGATCCTTTTTGTCGCGTGCTTTGTGTTCGCGAACAGGGGAGATGCTCGAAACGCTCAGCTAAATGAACGCTCTAGCGACGGTTTCAAAATTATCGGCTTTGGGATATTTTTACTGCTGTGTGGGACGGTCCCTTATATACTTGTTGGCAAGAGCCCCGCACCCGGCGTGTTGATGAGAAACGCGATGCTTATGCCGCTGCCGATAAGCGTGGTGGGTATCGGGATATGGCGAGTTATCAAATTCAGATCGACCAACCTTCAAAGCCATAGGGTTGCAATCGTGGTGTTTGTATCACTTCTCACCGTCTTCATCGGCCGGTGGTGGGAGAGTTACGCGGCATGGCAAGCACGGGCAGCGAAGGATCTGGCTGTCTCTCAATATCTCGCTGATCATCCTGAGTGGTCTGCCTATTCGGTTTACTGGATAGTCGACAAGCTTCCGCTGTCTGGCGAGGTTTCGGAGTATGGGTTCGCTGACTATACCTCTAAATTCCGCATTCTTTGGGGCGGACAAACCAGGATGGCATTTACGCCCGCCCACATCTTGTTTTTTGGCGTTGATACAAAGCCGGGCGTTAGGCCCGTCCACTCCAATCTTCCCGCTCGAATCGCTTTTTTCTGCAATTCTTGGGCCAGCGCAAAAGATATTGATTTAAGCGGCCCACAAGCGGAACTGGAAATTACAGCCACGCAAAGATCATGGAACGATGCTTCCGTCGCATCTGGATACCTCTATTACCGCTTCATCGAGCCTAGTGGCTTGAAAAATTATCTGGCTGAACTGGTAAATGTAACGCTGCGGGCGCTTTGAGGCTTATGGCATCACCAAAGCCGTGGCTGGCTCAATTGGCCCTGAACCAAAGGCAGCAGTCCACGGGCGCCGTCGCGACTGCCACGGGCGAACTCAAGTGCCCGTCTTCGCGGAGACCGCTGAGTTAATCCGCGATCTTGAGACGGCAGATCGAGGCTGTCGGTCGCTGGGTTGATCGACCCGCAAAATCCGGGGGCGCGTGCACCCGCCATTGCTAACCCATCATATGGCCTCGCATCCGCGGGGCCTTTTTCTTTGGAGATGATGAATGCCCAGAAACCCATCAACCGGCGTCTATTCCAAACCCGCCGGCACGACACCCTCCGTTGGCCAGGTCATCGACCCGGCGCCGTGGAACGCGCTGACCACCGACCTCGGCAACGAAATCACCAATTCTCTGCCGCGCGACGGTTCGGCGCCGATGATCGCGCCCCTCAAAGCCGCAGGCGGAACCCTCTCCGCACCGGGCGTCGGCTTCGCCTCGACCCCGCAGACCGGCCTCTATCTGAAAGGCGGTGGCCTGCTCGGTTTTGCCCAGAACGGCGTTGAGGTCGCGTTCGATCAGGATCTGGTCTATGCGGTGAAGTCAGGCGATTACACCGCGCTCGCATCCGACGACAACGCCGTCCATCGCTTTACCGCGGCAGCCACGCTCACCCTGACCGCAGCGGCAACGCTCGGCGCAAACTGGCACTATTGCGTCATGGCCGATGGCGGGGATGTGACGATCGATCCGAACGGTTCGGAGACGATCGACGGCGCGGCCAAGCTTATCCTCAAGGACGGTTACAGCGTCGAAATCATCTGTTCCGGGGGCGCTTTCTTCACCAACAAGCTCTTCGCCAGGATCCAGAGTAAAGCCGACAGTTCGGCGGTCGGCGATTTCATTGTCGGGCTCACCCTTTCCAACAACGTCGGCAGCCCGAATACGCATATCGATTTTGCTGCAGGATCTGCCAGGACGGGATCGAGCTTCGTTTCCAGCGCAACGTCATTGACGAAGCGAGTGACGGGAACATTTGCGGCCGGCACCGGTGCTGGCGGCCTTGACGCGGGCGCCATTGCAGCGAACGCGACCTACTTTGCCTATGCCCTGCGCAAGGACGCAGACCTGTCTTTCGACATTGTTCTCTCGACCTCGGCAACCATCGGCGGCGTCACCACAACGCTGCTCATCGGCTATAGCATCGTCAAATGCATCGGCGTGGTGCTGACCGATGCCAGCTCGCTCATCCGGCAATTCGTGATGTACCCGCGTGACGAATACACTTTCGTTACGCCCGTCAAGGACGCTGTCAACGTTGCTATCTCTACGACTTCGACGCTTCTGGCGCTGACAATGCCAAATGGGGTGAAAGTCAAAGCGAAGCTGCGTTTCGAGTTCACATCGTCGGCAACGACTAACGCAGCTCTGCTATCTGACCCTGCACAAGGTGCGCTTGTTGCCGGCGCCGGCAGCGATGGCGCCAACGTCGGCACTATCCAGGTAGCAAGCGGTTTCGCAGTGGGATCGCAGGAGATATGGACAAATACAAGTCGGCAAATTCGCATGACATTGGGCGGCTCTACCGGCAGTATCTGGATCTGGACCGATGGCTTCCATTTTCATTGCGGAAGGGGCTCTTGAATAAGCTCCACACCTGTGTTTGACATGCTGCCATCACGCCAGGAGTAGAAATGGCACAGGTCGACAAGGCATCATATCGAAATCGAGGCGGCCTAATTCAGAGGCTCGTCACTGCTTATAAGCGCTTTCGCTACTTCACCGCTGCCGGAAAAAATCTCGTGGTGAAACGCAGCGCTGAGTTCCGCCTAGTTAGTCATGCCGTCCTTGAGGTCGGCGACAACGTCACCATCCAAGATCAGTCGTTCTTTCAACTTACAATGCCAGAGCCCAAAGTCTTCATCGGCAACAACACCGTAATCGGCCGGCGCAACATCATCACGGCGAAGAACCGGATATCAATCGGGAATGATGTCCTGATCGGCTCTGATGTCCAGATCATCGACCACGGCCACGGCATGAGGCGTGATACGCCAATCAGGCTTCAGAAGGCTGAGATCGGTACAGTTGAGATCGGTAATGATGTGTGGATAGGGGCCGGAGCCAAGATCCTGGTGAATGTCAAAATCGGCAATGGCGCCGTGATTGGAGCGAACGCAGTTGTAATAAGCGACATCCCGGAATATGGGGTCGCTGTCGGTTCGCCAGCAAGGGTTGTAAAATATCGTGAATAGCCGTCAGGCACGGCTCGTCCGATCACACTGACATGCATCGTGCGACGCAGCCAGAACGCGGCTGCGAAGATCATCGCCTAAGGCGGGGTCATATTCTCCGACGAAATCACCAACGGAGGCAACGGAATCCTCAAGCCGATTCCGCGTTCAATATACTCGCTCTAGTGTCCTTTGACGTTGGACGGAGCACGAACCCACATCGTTGAAATCTCAACTCGCAGTCGTCTCCACCCCGGAGCCGGGTGCTTTTCCACATTCTCACACACCCCGGAGCCCACCCCATGCTCGTCCATAACTGGCGCGCGGTGATCAAGCACGCCTGGTCCGTCCGCCTGATGGCGCTGGCGCTGCTCTTCATCGTGCTTGAGCCCGTCATCAATTTCGTCGCCGCAACCTGGGTGTCGCGCAACCTCTACATCCAGCTCGCCATGTCGGCGGCAACGGGGCTTTTCGCCGTTGCGGCGATCGTTGCCCGCATCTTCGTCCAGCAGAAAATCTCAGGAGAATTGAATGGCAAACCGCCTGCAGAAGGGTAGTGCCGCCGCGGCCATGGCTGTGGCGCTTGTCGGCTCGTTCGAGGGGCTGCGCCAGAATGCCTATCCCGATCCGGCGACACAGGGACAGCCATGGACGATCTGCTATGGCAGCACCAATGGCGTCAAACCCGGCGATCACAAGACGGTGGAGCAGTGCAAGGCGCTGCTGGCGCTGGAGCTCAAGACCTATGCGAGCGGCGTCGAAAGCTGTGTGCGCGTGCCGCTGCCGGATGCCCGTTTCGTGGCGCTGACCTCGTTTGCCTATAATGTCGGCGTCAAGGCGGCTTGCGGCTCGAGCGCGGTCAAGCTGATCAACCAGGGCAGGGCGGCTGAGGGCTGCGAGGCGCTTTTGAAGTGGAACCGCGCCTCCGGCATCACCTTTCCCGGCCTGACGCGGCGCCGGCAGAAGGAACGCCAATTCTGCCTGGAGGGCATCTGATGTTCTCCCTGCTCGACACGCTCAAGATGGGCGCCGGCATCGCCGCCGGCCTGATGCTCTATCACCTCTATGCCGTTTCGATCGGCTATCCCTCGGCGGCAAGGCAGGCGCGGGCCGGCTATATCATGCTGGCCGAAAAGGGGGCAGCCGATGCGAGAGCCGCCGAGATGGAGCGGCAGCGTGACGCCGCTGCCGAGGCCACCGAAGAGCACCGCAAGCGCCTGGCAGCCGCCGAAGCGTCAGAGCAGGCGGCCAGAGACACACTCGAAATCGAGATCCAATCCTATGAGCTTCAGCTTTCGGAAAAGAACCGCGCTTGCGCTGTCACTGCTGTTGATCGTCAGTGGCTGCTCCGCCACTGAGCGGCTGAACAAGGCGGCGGTGATCAAGGGGCAGGCGGCGGCCGGCATCGCGCTGCCGCCCTTGCCCGATGATCTCCGCAGACAGGAGGCGCATGCGCCTGTTGTGGAAGGCGAGCCGGTCATCGCCATCCTCGCCCGCGAGCGCCAGGCGCTCGACCGCGCCAATGCCCGCCAGGGCCGCACCATTCGCTTCTATGACGACCTCACCAGCAGATTTGGAACACGCCGATGATGAATGCCATTTCGCTTGCCCTTGTTAATCCGATGCTGAGTGGCGGGGGCGGGGGCAGCGCAGACCCCGATCGCTACATGTTCTTCGCAACCCGCAATCGCATGCCGTCGGGCACGATCGTCACCGCCGCATCCGGCACGAATTACGTGTGCAGCAAGATCGTCGTCAACACGCCGCAATATAAGACCAGAACCTTCCGTTTCCACTTGTCCGGCTTCGCCTCGACGGAAGGCGGCAACGCGCCGCAGGAGACGGTCGTCACCGGCACGATCGGCACGCCAGGCAATTCTGTGGTCGCCGATGCGATGTTCATCCGGGTCGCCGGTGTCTTTTACCAATGCACCTTCGCCGGTCTGAACACGCTGACGGTTGCCGACCAGACGAACGGCGCCTGGACCGATGAGCTGACGATTCCCGATGTCGACCCGGAAAGCGAAATCGAAATCTGGCTATTCTATCATACCGCCGTCGGCGACAAGATCTGGCCCGTCTACCGCATCCAGAAGCATCGCGGCGAGCGCGTCTGGGGCGCCGGCGATCTCGCCACCCTCCTGGCCTTCAAGGATACCCCGCTTGCCGACAGCACGGCGGCACTCGATACCAATTACGCCACGCAGGCGCAGCCGCAATATTACGGCCCCGACTTCATGGTCGCCAAGGGCGATTGGGATGGAAGGCCGGTCGCGCTTGCTGTCGTCGACAGTCTGGGTGAGGCGCGCCAGCAGTTTTCCGCGGCTGCCGACGCGCGCGGCAATCTCGGCTGGTTTCGCCGCTGGCTCGACAGGAACGGCGGCATCGGCCGCATTCCCTTTTTGATGATCGGCATGCCGGGATCGGGCTCCGTGCGCGAGCTTACCGGCACCGGTGCGGCGATCGCGACCCGGCGCTGGGCCATTCTCGATGAGATCGCCACCTTCAACAGCGGCAAGAAGCCGTTCACCATCATTGCCAACCAGATGGGCCAGAACGACACTGCAGCCACCTACGCCGTCTTCTTCACCACCAACTACAGAAGCCTGATCACAAGGCTTCGGGCGCGCTATCCCGGCGTCAGGATCGTCGCCTTCCCGCCGCTCGGCCGCACCGTTTCCACCCGTACGGTGACCTTGACGTCGGTCGGCACAGTGGTAACCGCAACGATCGCATCCGGCATCAGTGGCCTGGCGACCGGCCAGACGGTTTCGATCTCCGGCGCTGTGCAGACGGAGTACAACGGCAATGTGGTGATCACGGTCACCGGGCCGACCACCTTCACCTATAATTTCGCCGGATCGGCGACGTCGCCGGCAACGGGCTCGATCAGCGCCAACGACCTTTATGCGAGAGCCGAGTATCAAAACGTCTCGGCCAACAACAGCTGGCCGGCGGACGGCACGGATGCCTCCGGCAAATGGCGCCTTCGCAACGACATTCTCGCCAAGACGAGCGGCTGCTGCGACGATGCGATCGACACCTATGCGGCATGGGTTTCCGGCGTCCGGGATGGCGTCTGGCCTGGTATGCTGGAGCTGCCGAGCACCACGGTGACGGTGCAGGCGGGAACGGACGGTGTCGCGAACTACACGACGATCGAGGTTGCGGATGCCAGCATTTTCGGGCCGGAACAAGAGATCAACACCTATGCCGGACCGGATGGCATTGCCCGCCTGTCAACGACATCGATCGGCAGCATCTCCGGCAACACGATCACGATCTCGATCCCGCGCGCCACGGTGCTGCCGGTCGGCTCCATTGTCCGCCCGAGCGTCACGCCGGATGGCGTTCATCCCTATGGCGCCGTAATCGACCGTATCGCCGGCGGCATTCCCCAATCCGAAAAGCTGAAATTTTATCCCTAAGGCATAGCGAGCGGTTACAGAGATGACATCCAATGACGATATTCTCCGCGCTCTCGGGCGCGTCGAGGGAAGGCTGACCGGCATCGAGGAAAACGTGGCACTTCTGCGCAATGAGGTCAGCGATGAAAAGGCCAATGCCCACGATAGCCGCGCCGTGATCCATACGCGGCTCGACAACCAGGCAAGGCAGATCGCAAATCTCGATACCAGGGTGGCGATCAGCGGCGGTGTCGACGCGCAGATCCGCGAGGAGATCAAGAGCCTCAAGGGGACCGTCGAGAAGAACCAGGAGGCGGTGGCGCCGGCGCTGGAAGAATGGAAACGGATGAAATCGATCGGGTACGGGATATCGGGGCTGATCGCCTTTGCCGGGCTGACGATCGGGGGGATGATTGCCTATGCCAGCGACGGCGCGGTGGCAGCGTTAAGGCATTGGTTGAAGATCAGTTGAGCAATTGCTCACGTATTCCGTGCTGCTGCCATTTTGTTGACGACAACGGAGCAAGTAAAACAAATTCTAGACTTTGCTAACGAACAAATCTGTTCCGTGGTGGTTTTCCTCTCAGGAGGAAATAGTCATGAAGAGCATGAACCATCGCCAAGTTCGCATTCCCGGTCCGCGAGAGCATGATGTCGCCGAGCATTGCCGCAAGTTCGGTATCGGTCCGGCGGAGGAGAAGAAGCTGAAGAAGCTTCTCGGATCCCGCGCGCCGCTGCACGAGATCCAGGCCAACGCTCCGCCGCGGCAGCCGCGGTGGCGCTAGCGACGCTTCAACGACCTGTCACTCTTTCACGCCGCATTACGACGATGATTCAAAGAGTGAGAGAACGGAGCAACGAGCCCCAGAGGCGAGGGAGAGAAATCCCGCTAGCGGGCTTCCCAGGTCGCCGATAACGCTGCCGACCCACTCCGACTCGCTCAAAACCCCGCTCCGGCGGGGTTTTTGCTGGCTTGTGATGAAGTTCTCTGTCTTCCCCCGGGGTCGAAGCACACAAGTCTAACGATTGGAACATGACGGGAACAATTGTGACTTGTTCCTCCAGCGGATGTTCCCGCACGCGGGCCTATTTGCGGTGCCGTTCCCTGCGGAACTTCCGACAAAGACTGGCGTTGTGGCCGACGGACCGCGTAGCAGGTCTCGTCTCCTGTACCAACTGCTACCCCTGCAGTCGCTGCGCGGTCCACTCACCCATCTTATATGGCGGAAGCGCTCTGCTTCCTGGCGATGAACGGCAACGATCTCGGCCCGTCAACCGCTCGTGCAGACAAGGCGCGAGCCTTGCAAGCAGATCAATGCTGCAGCTGGCGCGACAGCATGAGGATGTAGTCGTCGGCGATATCGGCGACCACCATGGCGGCTTCTGCCGGCTGATATCCCTTGCAGACCGCGTCACTGACGATTTTCATCACCGCCGATTCAAGCGCCTCCCGGCAGTCGGACAGACTTTCGACATGCGGGGATTTTGCACGAAATTCTAAGACGTTATTCATTGCATACCCTCCATTTGATGTTGCCCGGCCCCTATGCGTGGAAGCTGCCTCTTCGCTAAGAGGCAGGCCACGGTTCCGGCGAACTGCTTCAGGAATAAGAAACGTTACCCTGAGGATACGATGGCACAGGGCCTGACGTATTCAAGCGTATGCTGATATTAAGGTAAGCCAGTAGGGTTAATTCGTCCGCTGATGTTGCATCGTGGCCTCGCAAGCAGATGCGGGGAGCTGTTAGAGTTCCACGCCGGCAAGTCCTATCCTGCTTCAGGCGCTGATGCGGCGGCCGGCCTTATCAGCCTCTTTGCGATTGGCGCCGTATTTTTCGATGATGTCTTTGGCATCCTCGTTGGAAATACGGTGTTTCTTCGCGAAGTAGATGACGTCGTAGGGTCCGTCGGTCGCGGCCGCGTTTTTCGTTTTGTCATTGGTCATGATTTTTCCTTTCATGGAAATGTAGAGCCGAGTGGCGCGTCACGTCAGGACGCGCCAGCTGCATCGTCTCATCAGGATTTGAGAGCCGGCATCACGTCAACGTCAGCCGGATGGGCTTCGTTCCGGATTATCGATGAGACCGGGCTGTCGTATGTTTTTCCCAGATCTGGGTTGCCTGAGCTGCGGTGCCGGTCTTGTGGAAGCGCAGCAGGTGAAGCCCTTCCGCCCGTCGTTTTTCGTCGAAGGCGCTGTTTTCGTAGTCGGAGCCTTCGACGATGCTCTCGCTTTGAAGAACGGCCTTCAGTTCCTGTACGAAGTGTCCGGTGATGTTGAAAAGAGTTTCGTTCTCGGGTGCCTGGTTCATGGTTTTCCCTATCGGTGGTCGCGTGCCATTAAACGCGATGCTGGCTCAGCAACCGCGTTGGTAAAAAGCATCAAGCAATCCGCGCCCCTATGGGAAGGCTGGTATCGGACAGCGCTTAGCCGTGTCTGTCTGGAGTTCCATATATGGTGCAGCAACGCCGCCCTGCGAATCGAGGGGGCACGGCAGGTCTGAAGGCCGCACCTTAAACCACTTGCCTCCCAGATACCATATCAATCGAAATGCCGAAGAATATGGAGGGAGCAGGACGGTCTTCGCTTTCCGAGTTTAAGGCAAGCGATCCGGGTTCCCACCAAAACGGTTGCTTTTGCAGAAGGGACCAGGCGTGGATGCGCTCGTCATGCCGGGCCGGCGTATCGGTCAGCTCATCAGAGGTACCCTGAACAAGCACGCTCTTCCACGTTCGGTTTTCGCTGAATTCTTCAACCTGAACACAGGCGGGTGAATTGGCCCGCAATAGATCAACCTTCAGGCCCGGCATGGAAAATATAAAAAGCCGGTCCTTTTCATACGCATAATGAATGGGAACGATATAGGGATATTTGTCGCCCAGACATGCCAGGTGCCCACGGGTGTGGCTTGCCAGAAAGGCGAGGCAATCTTGTTCACCCATTTCTCGCAATTGCATTTGCGTTGTCCAGTTCCGTCGTCAGCGTTACAGACCCTCGTTTGACAAGCACAGCGAGGCGCGTCTTGGCCGTGGTCCACGGTGTTCCAGCGCCTACCAGAACACATCCTTGAAGACGACATAGACGATAAAAGCCACGCTGATCGCCGGCGTCAATTTCACCAGAAAGTCGATATAGCGGAACTTGCCGACATGCTGGACCAGGCTTTTCCACGAATGGATGTTTACCGTGGCTGACATGATGCCCTCCTTTGGGGCCGGGGAACTCTAACGACCACTGAAGCAGTGCTCGTTCACAAACTGCCACTACACCAAATATGGGTGCCAAACGTCTGCGCGACAAGGCGTGGCCGATTCCCGGTCAGGCAGAGAGATCACGCCGCTGCGCACAATCGCCAAGCGCGGCGCGAGCGCGCCGCGAGGATGGGGCGCGCCCATAGAGGATTGTGCTTTTACCTCAACCATCGCTTCGATCAGTTTCAGGCGATCGAGTTTTTGCCGCTGATCGTCGTAGAGCCTGCCCAACAGCTCGTAGGCTAATCCCGAGGGGCTGCCTTTGACCAGTAGTCTCCCGATCACCATTTCCTGATGGGCAATGCGGCGCGCGGCCTTCACGATATGACAACGTGCAAGCTTGAGGTCTTTCGGCCGGTATCGTGTCGAAACCATATTCTTAGCTCCCCCGCATTTCCGTGATTCCTGAGAAAAACGGAAATACTCTAGCGAAAATCTTCGGCCTTGAGCGTGAAGTTGTTTCCGCGTCGATGCTGATAGGCTCTCGATGCGGCCTCCTGAATGGAAGAACGGGCGGCATCGAAGGCATTAAGGTATGCGGCCTCGGACGAACTCTGCGTGATAGTACTGCCGAGTGCGCCTTCTTCGACCAGAAACCGGACCTCGAACATGCCGTCATAGCCGGTGAAACGCACGCCTTTTCGCACTTCGTCGAAGCTCCGGCTTCTATTTGGAAAGATAAGTGCCATGGCGGTCGATCCTTGGAGGTGGGCGCGGGCCGTTGACTCGGAGCCGGCGATGAACTGGATGCACGTAGAGAACGAGGAGCTTGATGCCAAAGCCTGTCGGCATGTCCGACGCCGACCGATCTCAATGGCCGACCGATCTCAATGGCCGACCGATCTTAATGGATGGTCTGCACGATGACCCTGTTCTCAAGCAAGGCCTCGGACGTCTTGATCAAGCGTACCGTGTTCGCGATGACCTCGTCGGAATAAACAGGGTCCGCACGGGAAATTTCATCCGTCATGTCGCGGAGAACGCTGTTTATCTCAAGCAGAGACGGCACAAGGTCGAGCAATCCATCAGCCGCCAGCCCGTAAGCCAGGCGACCGATCGCCTCACTGAGGTGATCTAAAAGCGCTCGCCTTTCGGAAACCGCCAATGCCGACGGCCTTGTGAGGGTCGCTTCACCGTTGAACTGCATGATGCGTATCCTCCCCCCTCTAAATGGGTTTTGCGACGGCATTATCAATGGCTGCCGGCGAATGAGGTTGCGGCCAGGTGGCAAAGAGCGCAAGCTGAGCGATCGGCGGGCACGATAAGGGCACCGTCGCTTGGGGCGCGCACGTGAACCCTAGCCCCAATGAAGGAGGACACAATGTCTTCCCCATCTGATCCGTTTTTCGATGTCACCAATTTGAGAATGCTGGAGCGCATTCTTCGAAAGGCCGGTTTCCGTGGCGGCGAAACTTACGCGATCGATATCAGCGAGATCAGCGCGACGAGTTTCCTCATTCATTGTTTCCAAATAGGCATCGTCGATGAGGCCGCGCTGAGATCGGCTTTGAGAATGTATCTTGCAACCCAGTTGAGTTCGAACCCGCGTCCTCAGGCGATCGAAGACGCGTCTTTTGCAAGATGGCAGGATGACGGCGGCGCTCCGGAGAAGGCCTATCGGATTGGCCGGTATACGGCGCCCCGGCGTGCCAACGCATCGCGACGGCCGGTCGGTTATCGCTTTCCAAAAACCAGGCTGCCTGAACGATGATCGGTGAAGGCCGCCGAACGCGACAGGGCAGAATTATCGCTTCTAAATCGCCGCATCGAACCTGATTCATGTTCGTAGTTAGGCGTGTCGTTTTTCCTGAACGGCTACACGCGTCTGAACGGCATGCATCGCGATCTGATGTGACACGACGAAAAAGGATGAAAACATGTCCCGGAACCGCGCCGATCAAAAGGACGACGCCGGGAAACGCGCGATCATCGCTTCGGCGCAGAAGAGCGCAACGTCAAGCCCGACTGCCGACGATCTGATCACACAGGCTCGTCACGCCCGCTCACCGTCGGCCGAGCACGGGATCGATAGGGGTGCTAACCAAGCCTATGGTGTGGCGCGGACACACAAAGGTCCGTTCGACAACGCCACGGCATTCAGCGCGCCCACCTACGAGCATGATCTCCCGACGAGGCAGCAATTGGAGGCCGCCCAACGCAGCCAATCCGATGCGATAAATCAGCAGGAGGCAAACCGTCAAAGAGGCAACCACGGCAGTCAGACAAAGAGGGCGAAGCGGAAATCTCCCTGAGCAGACGTAGGGCGAGAGCGACCGCATTCTGCAGGTACGCATCCATGTCTTCGCCGACCAAGCCGAACACGGTTCGAACGCCACCACGCCGGTCGGTCGAAAGCCCGCTCTCACGGGCTTCTCCTTTCAACCTTCAACTTGAGCCCTCAGGCCGCGCTGAACGGCACGGCGACGAAGGTCTTGCTACCAGACGCGGCCTTCAGACCGCGGCAAATGGCACGGCGACAAAAGTCTTGATACCGTCGCGTTCGACGAGCAGCAGCACCGATTTGCGGCCGGCCTTGCCGGCGTCGGCAATCGCGGCCTTGACGTCGCGGCTGTTGTGAACCAGCTTATCGTTGACCGAGACGATGACATCGCCCGACTGGATGCCGGCGGCAGCGGCCGACTTGTCGGGATCGACGCTGGCGACCACCGCGCCGCTGACGGCGCGCGGCAGGTTGAGCTGCTGGCGCATGTCGACTGTCAGGTCGGCAAGTCCGATCCCGAGGCTCGGCTGGCCGCTGCTCTCGCCCTTGTTGTCCGAGCTTTCGGCCGCAGCCTGCTTCTGGCCGTCCTCATTGCCGCCGACAGTGACGTTGAGATCGATCGTCTTGCCGTCGCGCCAGATGCCAAGGGATTTTTTGGCGCCCGGCGAAAGGTCGGCCACCAGCCGCGACAGATCCTTCGGCGTCTTGACGGTCTCGCCGCCGACCGAGGTGACGATATCGCCCGGCTTAACGCCGGCCTGCGCCGCCGGCGTATCGGCGGTAACGGCGGCAACCAGCGCCCCGCCTGTCTTGTCGAGGCCGACGGCATCGGCGACGTCTTTCGTCACCGGCTGGATCTGCACGCCGAGATAGCCGTGATCGATCGAGCCGTTTTTCTGCAGCTTGGCGACGATCGCCTTGGCTTCATCCGAGGGGATGGCGAAGCCGACGCCGACGCTGCCGCCGTTCGGCGAATAGATCGCAGTGTTGATGCCGACGACATTGCCGCTGCGGTCGACGAGCGGTCCGCCGGAATTGCCATGGTTGATCGGCGCATCGATCTGGATGAAATCGTCATAGGGCCCGCTGTGCAGGTCGCGGCCGCGCGCCGAGACGATGCCTGCCGTCACCGTCGTGCCGATGCCGAAGGGGTTGCCGATCGCCAGGATCTGGTCGCCGAGCTTCAACTGGTCGGAATCGCCCCAGGCAATCGTCTGCAGGGGCCTGGGCGCCTCGATCTTCAAGACGGCGACATCGGATTTCGGGTCGGTGCCGATCAGCTTGGCCGGCAGTTCCGTGCCGTCGTCCAGCGTCACCTTGATGTCGATGGCATTGTCGATGACATGGTTGTTGGTGACGATCACGCCGTCCGGGCTGATGATGAAGCCGGAGCCGAGCGCCATCGCCTGCTGGGAAGGCCGGTTTTTCGGTGCCTGGTGCGGCAGCGGGATGCCTTGATCCTCGAAGAACTGGCGGAACTGCTCGTCCATCGGCGAGTCCTGTTGGTCGGCGCTGACGTCGGTCGCCTTCATTGTCGTGGTGATGGTGACGACGGCAGGTTTGTCGGCATCGACGATGGACGCGAAGGAGCCGCTCGCGGCCAAGACGCCGCCGCTATCGGCTGGCGCGGCAATGGCGTTCGAGCCGTTGATGGTGAAGGGCAGACAGGCCGCGCCGGCGATGATGGCCGCCCCGACCAGCGCTGCAGCGCGGTGTTTGCTTAAGATGTGTGACATGGTGATGGTCCCTTGCGAGAGTGTTGGCTTTGGATGGCGTCGTGGTTCCACGTCTTGGGACCTGGCGTCGGATGGCGTTTGGCGCCAATGCCTCCGATCGCAGCGCAGTCGTTGGGGTGGCGACCGGGACAATCGAAGAATTCGCGCTCGGGATTCATATGATCGCGGCCGGCGGATTTACAAATTAAATATTGATCATGTTTATATTGCCGATTTGTAAGACATTACTGGAATTTAATCTTTGTGCCGACGGTTTTTGAACCGGGTGCCACACGCTGGGTCTTCCGGCCGAGGTTTGGCTTCGCAGCGCGTTCTCCCCAGCGATTTTCATTCGAAAATAAATGGACTTATTCCCGAATCCGTTGATCCGATCGCCGCATGCGCCCGTAATTTTGCCGACAGATGATCATGCTGCTGTTTCTGGAAATTGTCTGCCCGAAACTTGTTGCGAATATAAAATGTTAGTAGACTCTAAATTATTTCTTCTGCAGAAAGTATAGACTGCGAATCGGCGGGTTTCGCGGCAGCATATGAGGGGCGATGGGCAAGGCAGTGGAGCGGGGGCGCAACGGCAAGCGCGGCGCGCATGTGACGTTGAGCGATGTGGCGAAGAAGGTGGGCGTCAGCCCGATCACCATCTCGCGCGCGCTTCGTAATCCTGAGATCGTCTCGGAGGATCTGCGCGAGGTGATCCTGCGCACGGTCGACGAGATGGGTTATATCCCCAATCTTGCCGCCCGGGCGCTGGCCGGCCGCCACAACGGCAGCGTCGGCGTCATCACGCCCGCCTTGCATCAATACGGCTTCACTGGCCTGATGACCGGTATGGAGGATCGCTTCCGCGGCACCGAGTTCACCGTGCAATATTCCAATACGCTGAACCATGGCGAGGGGGAGGCCGGCCTGCTGAAATCTTTCCTGACGCAGAAGCCGGCCGGCGTCATCATCGCCGGCGCCGAATCCTATCGTGATCTTTTGCCGCTGATCGAGCGTGCTGCCTGTCCCATCGCCCATATCGCCGATCTCAGCCAGGAGCCGCAAACCCTGGTCGTCGGCCTCGATCACTATGCGGCCGGCGCCGAACCCACCCGTTTCCTGCTGTCGAAGGGCTATAACAGGATCGCTTTCATGGGCCGCGGCGCGGATGTCCGCTCGCGCCGCCGCATCGAAGGCTATGAGGCTGCGATGCGGGAAGCCGGGCGTTTCGACCCCGATCTCATTATCGGCGGCGATGCGCCAAGTCGCACCGGCCTCGGCAGGGAGTTGTTTTCCACGCTGTTGCAGCGCGTGCCGGATATCGATGCGGTCTTTGCCCAGAGCGACGAACTGGCGCTTGGCGTTCTCATCGAATGCGCCGTGCGCGGCATCCGCGTGCCGGAGGATGTCGGCATCTGCGGCTTCAACGATCTGGAATTTTCGGCCTTCACCGAGCCGTCGCTGACGACGGTGCACATACCGCGCTACGATATCGGCTACCGCGTCGCCGACATGCTGCTGCGCGCCGTCCGCGGCGAGCCAGCTGATGAAGACAAGGCTGACTTGGGCTTTACCATTATTCCGCGGGGTTCGACGCGGTAATCTGGTCAGACACACCGACAATAGACGTGGAGCCTAGCCTTGCGGAAGCTTGGACTGGGCATAGTCAAGATTATTCCGTATATGGGTGAAATGACAATCACTGTGCTGAAAAATGGATAAGGCGGGACTGTCTTTTGACAGAATGCGCACCTTTATTCGCGTCGCCGAGCGCAGCAACCTGTCGATGGTCGCAAAGGAACTGGGCGTCGGCCAATCCACCGTGACGCGGCACCTCAATGAACTTGAGGAGGCTGTCGGTGTGCCTCTTCTCAGCCGAACCACGCGTCGCGTCACCCTTACGGAAGAAGGTAGTCGCTACTATACCAACTGCCTTCAGATATTGCGCCTGGTCGAACAGGCTGCTGAAGAAGCCAGAGATGCCCGTCAAGCCCCTGCTGGCGCAGTTCGCCTTTCCTGTACCGCAGCACTTGGCGTAATGCATGTCACGCGAATGATCTTTGACTTTCAGGACAGGCACCCGGATATCCGCGTCGACCTCAACCTGACGGACGAGCGTATCGACCTGGTTCGCGAAGGCGTCGACGTGGCGCTCCGTCTTGGACCTCTCGCCGACAGCTCGATGAAGCTTCATGCGCTCGGAGAGAGCCAGCGGCTGCTGGTCGGCGCTCCGGCTTATTTTTCTGTCCGCGGACGGCCGCAGCGCCCGGCCGATCTGTCGCGCCACGAAACCGTTGTGATGTCCAACGTGGCAGGCAGCAATCAGCTCCTTCTTTCCTCTCCCGATGGCGCCAGCCTGATGGTCCCGGTCAGCGGCCGTTTGCGCGTCGATCACGGGCTTGCGGCGCGCGAAGCCCTTGCCGCCGGCCGCGGCATTGGTCCCACACATCTCTGGCTGGTTCACGATCTTCTGGAAGACGGCCGGCTAGAGGTCGTGCTTGGCGACTATCGGCCTTCGCCGGTTCCTGTAAGCTTGCTGATAGTTCCGGAGCGTGCAGCCATTGCCCGCGTTCGACTCCTCGTCGACTTTCTGGCCGCCGAGGTCGCTAAGCTGCCGGGAATCCGGCCATCGTAAGCCTCTTGTTTTCAGGCATCCCGTTCTCGCAAAACCGCTGCCGCACCTTTGCGAGACGCTTCAACCTCCGAAAGAGCGCTTGTCGCCGCGCCACCCCGACGTCCGCAGAAACTGCTCCCAGCCGAGCGTTCCGGGATTCAGGCGACGGCTCCATTCGAGATCGTGCTCCTTGCCGAAATAGCCATACTCGACAGCATATTCGACCATCCCGAGAATCTCTCGAACGAGAAGTTCGTTGGCGGCAAACTCCGGAAAATAGGCGAGCAGGCCGTCCCTGGTGAACGCATTTCGATACTCGGCCTTGAGGCCGGTCACGCGTTGAAAGGTTTCGACCATCTCGCGCGGAGAAATGATATCGCCGACGATCGGCAGCGTTTTGCCGTTGTAGCGCTCGGGGTTCGAGAAGATCTCGAGGACAACAGGCCCGGTCGCCGTCAGCGGATCGACAAAAGGTGCTGCGAAATCTTCCGGCAGATAGATCGGCAAGAGCAGGGTGTCGCCTTCCATGCGCGGCGCATAATATTCACTTAGATTCGTATAGAAGAATGCCAGCATAATGAAGGAATGAGAGATCGGCAGGCCGCGAATGTAATCTGCAACGCGCGCTTTATCGGTAAAATGCGGCGCATATTTCGTCCCACCGGTGATCTTGTCGATATTCTCGAGCGTGCTGAACACAATGTGCCCGACGCCGGCCTCGACGGCCGCATCCGCCAGCTGCCGGCCGAGCGGAGCCTCGCTTGTCTCCGGCGGGGCGATCGGCGGCGTCATCAGAAAGGCGCCATCCGCGCCCTTGAACGCAGCAACGAACTCATTCTGGCGGCCGAGTTCGAGAGGCACGGTGGCGATTTCAGCGCCGAGCTTCTCAAGACGTAGAGCTTCGGGCGAATCCTTTTTCCGAGTGAAGGCACGGACGCGGAAGCGCTGGCTCTCAAGAAGCGTTGCAACGACGCTGCGCCCCTGTTTGCTCGTTGCACCGGTAACCGCGATCAATAGCTTGTTGTCTGTAGACATAGCTTCATCCTTTCCCTGTCATTTGCCGCCGACCAGAGTGGCAGGCGTCTTTACAAGGCAGCGCAGTCGGTCCGTGCCGATAGCCACCTCGACTGTGGCTACCCTATCGAAACAGGCTCTATCGCTGTAGATTGCTGAAAAGCATAAGATAATGCCGTTTTATGGATAAGTGGCGCCCGGCCGGGCGCCGATACCAGTCGGTAGCGCATCACGGATCGGAAACACCGGCAGTCAGGGAAGGACGGGCGGCTCGATCTCTGCCATCCACATCACTTTTCGCAAAGCCTTCGGCCGCCGGAATATGGCTGATAGGTACAATCGGACGGTCGAAAGGAGCGGTAGCTGCGCGAGCAGGCGGTGATGTTACAGGACTGCGGCGCGCCTTGGCCCTCGACGGCTGCTTCTGTCGATCGCACTCCGTCCAACGTCGGTTCGGTCGTCGCCTCGCGCATGAAGTCCCGCCAAATATGCGCTGGCAGGGCGCCGCCGGTCACCCCCTTCATCGGCGCGTCATCGTCATTTCCAACCCAGACACCGACGACGAGGGCTTCCGTAAAGCCGACGAACCAGGCATCACGATTGTTCTGGCTCGTGCCGGTCTTACCGGCGGCAAACGTGCCGGGATCTGCTCCGCGTCCAGTACCGCGCTCGACCACCAACTGCAGAAGGCCGAGGAGATCGGACTGGTAGGGCGAAAGATCGACATTCGGCTTTGATTGTGAGCCAACGCGAAACGTCTTGGGCTGCCCTGCCGCTTGAAAGTCGATGATGCCCCAGGGTTTGACAGGGGCCCTGCCGAATTTGACGGACGCATAGGCGCTGGTGAGGTTAAGCAGATTTACTTCGGATGTGCCAAGCGCCAATGACGGCGTGTTGGCCAGTGGCGCATCGATGCCGAGTTCGCGCGCGGCTGCGATCACATTGTCTAGACCCACCTCTTGCGCAAGCGTCACTGACGCGGCATTGAGCGATCGCGCGAACGCCTCGGCAAGCGTTACCCAACCGCGATAGTTGCCACCGGAATTTTCTGGCGACCAGCCGTCAATGTCTATTGGCGCGTCCAGAACCTGGTCGGACAGAGTGAGCCCAGCCTTCAATGCTGCGTAATAGACGAACAGCTTGAAGGTGGAACCCGGCTGGCGCATCGCGGTGACGGCGCGGTTGAACTGGCTCGCCTTGTAGTCGCGCCCGCCAACCATCGCAACGACCGCGCCGTCGGGCGTCATCGCAACCAACGCCGCCTGCGATGCTGCGACCGTCTTTCCTTCACTGTCCAGGGCTCTTTTCACGACCCTTTCGGCGATCTGCTGCAATGTCGGCACCAGCGTGGTGCGCACCGTAGTCGAACCCGGCGAGGAGCCGGCGATTTCGCTCGCTTGCGGCGAAATCCAGTCGGCAAACCAGCTTCCGGAACGCGGCGTTGGTGTCGTTGGGTGCAGGCTGGCAAAGCTCGTCTTGGCTTCCGCCGTCTGCGGCGCGGTGATCTTGCCATTGGCCGCCATCGCATCGAGGACGACCATGGTGCGCTGCCGGGCGCCTTCGAAATTGTCGATGGGATTCCATTGGCTCGGCGCCCGCAGCAATCCCGCCAGCATCGCCGACTCAGGCAGGTTGAGGGCGCCGACATCCTTGTTGAAATAGATGCGCGCGGCGGCAGGCATGCCGGTAGCCCCCGCGCCAAGATAGACGCTATTCAGATAGCGCGTCAGGATTTCCGCCTTGCCGAGCTTCCACTCCAGCCAGAATGCGATCACGACCTCCTGAATCTTTCGTTTTATTGTTCGGTCGCTGTCGAGGTATTGCAGCTTGATCAGTTGCTGGGTGATAGTGCTGCCACCCTCCACCACCGAGCCGGCCTCCAAGTTCCGCAGAAGCGCCCTCGCGATGCCCCTGGGATCGATGCCGAAATGACCCATGAACCGGCGATCCTCAATCGAAAGGACGGCATCGATCAGATGGGGTGGAAACTGGTCGTATCGAGCATATGGCCCTTGATAAGGTCCCTGTCTTACCAGCGGCGCGCCGTCGGCGGTTTCCAGCACCACGACCGGCTTTAACGTTCCATCCCGGATTTCGCTCCAGGGCACGTCTTTCAGTGCCCACACCAGAATGCTTCCGACGAGGAGGCAGACAACAAGGAAGGACCCGAGAGCGAATTTCCACCAGCCCGTAATGAGCGATGCGCTCCAACGGCTTTCACGCTTTGAACGCCGATCGCGAATACCGCGCCCGGCTTTGACCAAAGCAGTCGCCATCCAGTTGTGCGGAGCTGGCGGGATTCCAAGCGGCGCCGACCTCCTTGGCTTCGTCCTCCAAGAAAATGCGGCCGTCTTGATCTTTGCCACAGCAGAACTTGCCTGCAAATCTTGACGTATCGCACGTAATAGAGTCCTGACGGCCCGTCTGGTTTGGTCGAAGGATCCGTGGGGCGGCTGCGGGTCTTCGACTTGGGTGGTTCCCGGCGAATCCAAGGCGGCCGCTTGCGCTGCCGAATCTGGGGTCTGATCGCGACCCGAGCTCGAGCTGCTAACGCTTTCACCTGAGGATTCGGGAGAATTGGGCATCGATTACCGCTAAAAAGCCAACGCACAATGACCTATATAGCCGGGGATGCGGACTGTTCCACCGCAAAAGGCCCCAACGGACTGCTGCGATGACAATGACGGCAACCATGCACCAGACATCGAGAGGGCAACCGCCACGTTGAAGCCGCTCTCAGCCAGCCAGGAGGTCAAGACTTGGCGAGGGGATCAGAGCTGGGCTTCGAGAGAAGTAACGGGGTTTCTCCTGCCTCCCAGGACCATTTCAGATAGCCGCAATCGGCCGAAAGCCGAGGTGGAGAGCTTGTCGCAACGTCCCAGGACCTGATCGATTTCATTACTGCAATTTGCGCCATCGCCGTTCGGCAGGAATCCGCCGGCCGCAGTCACCGGATTCGGCCTCGCATAAGAGGCCAGTGTTGCTGGCCCCTTATCTCTTATCAAATATCACTTGCAGCGCTCGACCAGAGATCGGCCGCTTCGGCGGCGGTCATGCGGCGCACCTCGGCCTCGTGGCTGCGGCTGGCGAAGAGTTCGCTGGCCATGATCTGTTCGGCAAGATCGGCCGGCAGCGAGAGGATGACGCGGCCTTCGCCATTGTGCAGGCCGCCGAGTTCGGTACGCTTGCCCGTCACCATGCCGCCGGCAACCGTGTTGTTGGTCTCCGGGTCGATCAGGATGAAGGAGCCGGACAGCCGGTTCTGCTCATAGGGGTCGAAGATCGCCGCTTCCTCGAAGACAAGCCGGACTTTGCCGATGGCGTTCATGTAGAGCCGCTGGGCAGCAGTCCAGGTGCCGGTCTTCAGCTCGAGTTGACTGAGCGGCTGCACCTGAACGCGCTGGCGGCGCGAACCGCTCTTCAGCCAGTAGCGTTTTCCGGGCTCGATGCCCTCAGGCTGCAGCGCGACGATCTGCGCGTCGAAGGCAAGGCCGACCTGCGGCTGGGCGTCGATCGAGACGATCATGTCGCCGCGCGCCACATCGACCTGGCGGTCGAGCACCAGCGTGATCGCGTCGCCGGCAACGGCAGCGTTGCGAACGAGATCGAAGGTGACGATCTTCGAGACATTGGCGACCATGCCCGACGGCAGGATCATGACGCTGTCGCCTGGCTTGACCGAGCCGCCGGCAACCGTGCCCTGATAGCCGCGGAAGCTTTCGCCCGGGCGCGACACGCGCTGCACCGAGAGCCGGAAGCCGACCGTCTGCGACGAGCGTACGGTCGCAAGCTCCAGCGTCTCCACCAGCGTCGGGCCGCTGTACCACGGCATGGCGGCCTGGGCGGAATAGACGACGTTTTCGCCCTTCAGCGCCGACATCGGAATGGCGGTGATCTGCTTGACGCCGAGCGACAGGGCAAATTCCCGGAATTCATGGGTGATCTTGTCGAAGCCGGCGCGGTCGTAGCCCGTCAGGTCGATCTTGTTGACGGCAAGCACGAACTGCTTGATCCCGAGCAGCGAGGCGATCGTCGCATGACGGCGGGTCTGCTCGAGAATGCCGAAACGGGCATCGACCAGCAAGATGGCGAGGTCGGCCGTCGAGGCGCCGGTCGCCATGTTACGGGTATATTGCTCGTGGCCGGGCGTGTCGGCGACGATGAAGGAGCGCTTGTCGGTCGAGAAATAGCGATAGGCGACATCGATGGTGATGCCCTGTTCGCGCTCGGCCTGCAGGCCGTCGAGCAGCAGCGCGAAGTCGGGCAGGCCGAGATCGTTCTGCTTGCCGGTGGAATCGCGCTGCAGCGTGGCGGCCTGGTCTTCCTTGACCGCCTTGGTGTCCCAGAGCAGGCGGCCGATCAAGGTCGATTTGCCGTCATCGACGCTACCGCAGGTAATCAGGCGCAACGGGCGCGTGTCGCGCTGGGCCTTCTGCGGCTCGGCGGCGGGCAGGCTGACGACGGTGGCGGCCGAGACGGCGGTTTGGGCTGCGGTCATCTCAGAAATATCCTTCACGCTTCTTCTTTTCCATGGAGCCGGACTGGTCGCGGTCGATGGCGCGGCCCTGGCGTTCGGACACCGTTGCGATTTCGAGTTCGGCAATCACCTCTTCGAGGGTGGTCGCCTGTGAGCGGATGGCGCCGGTCAGCGGGAAGTCGCCGAGGGTGCGGAAGCGGATCATGCCTTCCTGGCGGACTTCGCCGGGCAGCAATTCCAGGCGCGGATCCTCGGCCAGGATCATCATGCCGTCGCGCTCCACGAACGGCCGCTTCTTGGCGTAATAGAGCGGCACCAGCGGAATGTCTTCGGCCTGGATGTAGCGCCAGATGTCGACCTCCGTCCAGTTCGACAGCGGGAAGGCGCGCACGCTCTCGCCCTTGCGGATCATGCCGTTATAGACGTTCCACAGTTCCGGCCGCTGGTTGCGCGGATCCCAGCGATGGTCCGGGGTGCGGAAGGAATAGATCCGCTCCTTGGCGCGGCTGGCTTCCTCGTCGCGCCGCGCGCCGCCGAAAGCGGCATCGAACTGGCCGGCATCGAGCGCCTGGCGCAGGCCTTCGGTCTTCATGATGTCGGTGAAGGCCGCCGAACCGTGGGTAAACGGCGTGATGTTTTCGGCCGCGCCGCGCGGATTGATGTGTTCGATCAGATCGAGTTCGTACTTCTTGGCGGTCGCGTCGCGGAAGGCGATCATCTCCCGGAATTTCCAGCCGGTGTTCACATGCAACAGCGGGAAGGGCACGCGGCCGGGATAGAAGGCCTTGCGCGCCAAGTGCAGCAGCACCGAGGAATCCTTGCCGATCGAATAGAGCATGACCGGACGCTCGAATTCGGCGGCGACCTCGCGGAAGATGTGGATGGATTCGTTTTCCAGCGCCTTGAGATGCGGGTCGAGTGGCGCCTTGGCGCTCTGGGGATTGCTGAGTTCCGTATCCGGACGGCTATCGGGCATGTTTTACTCCAGACTGTCGATCCTTTGCGGTTTGCCGCAAAGCAGTTCCTGATGCTGGCTTTCCCAAGGCTGCGGCGGTGGCCGCGCCCGGGTTCGGTAAGCCGTGAATTTGATTATTGTGCGGCGATCACCGCGGCCTCTTCGGCGACATGCAGGCCGCATTCGCGCGTCTCGTCCTGCTCCCACCACCAGCGGCCGGCGCGTTCCGGCTCGCCGGGCTTGATTGCCCGCGTGCAGGGCTCGCAGCCGATCGAGGAATAGCCACGCTGATGCAGCGGATTGACCGGCACGCCGTTGTCGGCCACGAAGGCCTTGATTGCCTCCAGGTCCCAATCGGCGAGCGGATTGACTTTCAAGAGGTGGCGTTCGGCGTCGTATTCGGCAAACGGCGTTTCGGCGCGATTGGCCGATTGGCCACGGCGCAGGCCGGTGATCCAGATCGCAGCGCCTTCCAGCGCACGCGCCAGCGGCTTCAGCTTGCGCATGCCACAGCAGGCATGCCGGGCTTCGACACTCTCGTAGAAACCGTTGAGGCCGTATTGCGCCGCATAGGCGTCGATGTCGGCCTGTTCAGGCTCGAAGCGGCGGATCTGAATGTCGTACTGGCTTTCCGTCTCTTCGATCAGCGACAGCGTCTCGGCAAACAGCCGGCCGGTCTGCAGCGTCGCAACATCGATCGGCAGGCGGTGCGTGCCGATCTCGGCGGCGATCACCTGGTCCTCGATGCCGAGCGAGGTGGTGAACACCACGCGGCCGCCGAGGCCGGAGACCAGCGACAGACGTCCGGCGAGGTCAAGACCCGCCAGCGCGTCGTTCAGCGCCTCGGCTCTAGCAATCGGCCCTTCTTCCGCAATCGTATTGTTAACAGTCATGGGAATCCTGTCCTTTGTTGACGGGAGTATCGCAGCTCAGGCTAGGGTCGGACAGAAAAAGGGATTTCGAAAGCTGCGGCCGGAGGAGCAAATATCTCTCCGAAGCTGCCGCGATGCAGAAAAGCAGCCGCCCGCGGACGAAATCCGCGTTGGCAGCCTGAATGTCTATAAGATTTGTAGACTTACACGCGGCCTGTCAATCCGAAATCTGAAGTGATGCCGAAAAAGATGCGGAAGACGCGGTTTAGGCGTAAATTGCGCCGGCTCGGCCGAGGGTGAAAACAAGGCCGAAAACGCTTGATCCTCAAGGCTTTCTCCGGTGCGTTCAAATTCCGTTCATGCTGGCTATGCCATAGAGGCGAAAGTACTTCCGTAGCGGTGCGAAGATTCGTGCCGCCTGTGTGTGTCGATGGTCTGAGATGATTACGCAAAAGGCGAAATATGCGCTGCGGGCGCTGACGGTTCTGGCGGATGCCGATGCTGACGAACCGGTGATGATTTCCGATATCGCCGCGCAGCAGAAGATCCCGAAAAAGTTTCTCGAACAGATCCTGCTCGACCTGAAACATCACGGCATCGTCGTCAGCCGCCGCGGCAAGCAGGGCGGTTATCTCCTCTTGAAACCCGCCCACACCATCACCTTCGGCGAGATCCTGCGCATCGTCGACGGCCCGCTCGCGCCGCTTCCGTGCCTGTCGATCACCGCCTATCGAAAGTGCGACGATTGCGACGGCGAGCAGAACTGCCAGATCCGCCACGTCTTCGCCAAGGTGGCTGACGCCACCCGCAAGGTGCTGTTTTCGACGACCATCGCCGATGCCGCCCAGCCGGCCCGCACCGCCGAAGTCACCCGGCTGCTCGCCTGAGCGACGATCGGCCGGTTTGCCCAGTGCTGTTGCGCGTCATTCACAACGGCAGGGTGTTGCGACCATCGCGGATGCCGTGGGTCGAAGTCACGCCTCTCGTGGACCGATCTCAGCTTTCCGCCAGTTCCCTGGCGCGCCGGGCCCTGATCGCTGCGGCAATGAAGACGCGCGACAGGCCGTGATAGAGCGGCTCTCGCGACAACAGGCGCGAGGTGACGTAGCCGATCATCGATACCGCCATGATCGGGATGACGGCCTGGTGATCGCCAGTCATTTCCAGAATGATGACGAAGGCCGTCATCGGCGCCTGCACCACGCCGGAGAAATATCCGGCCATGCCGAGGATCGCCGCAAGCGCGATGCCGCTGCCCATCAACTGGCCGACCGTGCTGCCGAAACCGGCGCCGATGGCGAGTGAGGGCGCGAAGATGCCGCCCGGAATTCCCGAAATCATCGACAGGAAGCCGGCAGCAAGCTTTTCGAGGAAGAACAGCAGGGGCAGGGGATTGCCTTCGACCGCGCCCTTCGCCTGGTCGTAGCCGGTTCCGAAGGTCGTACCATCAGACAGGATACCGATGACGGCGACGGCGAGGCCGCAGGCCGTTGCCAGCATGACCATCCGCCGCAGCGGCTGCGAATGCGTGAAGCGGCGGACATGCTGGCCGATATGGAGCGCAAGCCCGCTGAAGGCTGCACCGAGCGCGCCGCCGCCGATGCCGCAGACGAACACCAGTTCCCAGTCGCGCAGCGATGCCGGCGCCACCGCGGTAGAGCCGAAATAATTGTAGCTGCCGGCAAGCCCGAGGGCGGCAAGGCCGGACAGGATGACGGCGGTCAGAACCAGGCCGTTGGCGCGCGATTCATAGGTCCGGCTCATCTCTTCGATCGCAAAGACGATGCCGGCGAGCGGCGTGTTGAAGGCGGCGGCGATGCCGGCCGCCGAACCGGCAAGGATCAGTCCGCGGGCCTGCGCCATGCCGCCGAAGCGGGCAACCGCCAGCATGATCGATGCGCCGACCTGCACGGTCGGCCCTTCGCGGCCGATCGATGCGCCGCTGAGCAGCCCGAGCACCGTCAGCACGATCTTGCCGAAGACCAGCCGCAGCGACAGCAGGCGGGTGCGGTCTTCCGGATCGCGCAGGTGCCGGGCGGCAATCGCCTGCGGAATGCCGCTGCCCTGCGCATTCGGGAAAAACGTTGCGGCAAGAGTGGCCGACAGAATGAAGCCGAGCGGCGTAATGACGAGCGGCAGCAAAAAGCTCCATTCGCCGGAGGTGGTCACGCCGGCAAAAGCGCGCTGGGCGAGATCCGCCAGCCTGGCAAAGCCGACGCTGATGACGCCGATCGCAAAGGCGCCGAACCAGAAAATCAGCCGCGGGCGCCAGAGCGCGAGGGAACCCCATAGAACACGGGATCGACGAAGAAGTCTGGACTTGCGATACAACACGGGCATGCCGGAGCGGATGTTGAACAGAGCCTCTTCCTAAACCGGTTTGCAGGGAAAGAACCATCTCTTTCTTCGAAATTCGCCGCCGACGAACTTCGCCGACAGGCAACGATAGCTCTCTCCAACCATCACCGATCGCTCACCGCCGCCCTTGGATTGACCCACGGTTCCTGGTTCGAGCGCGCCAGCGGCTGTTTGCCGAGGATATGGTCGGCGGCCTTTTCGCCAGTCATGATCGACGGTCCGTTGAGGTTGCCGTAGGTGACGTGCGGGAAGATCGAGCTGTCGGCGACGCGCAAGGCCTCGACGCCGATCACCCGGGTCTGCGGATCGACCACTGCCATCGGATCGTCCTTGGCGCCCATCTTGCAGGTGCCGCAGGGGTGATAGGCGCTTTCCAGATGTTCGCGCAGGAAGGCGTCGATCTCTTCGTCGCTTCGTACATTTTCGCCCGGCTGGATTTCCGGTCCTCGATAGTTCGCGAAGGCGCTCTGCCCGAAGAGCTCGCGGGTGAGGCGCACGCAGTGGCGGAATTTCTCCCAGTCCTCGGCATGGCTCATATAGTTGAAGCGCAGCACCGGGTCGGCCTTGGGATCGGCGGAGCGCAGCGTCACGCTGCCGCGCGATTTCGACAGATTGTAGCCGACATGCACCTGGAAGCCGTGGCTTTTGGCCGCCGCCTTGCCGTCATAGCTGATCGCCACCGGCAGGAAATGGTACTGGATGTCGGGTTGCTTCAGCCCGGGCGCGGAGCGCAGGAAGGCACAGGCTTCGAACTGGTTCGAGGCGCCGAGCCCGCCCTTGGAAAGCAGCCATTGCGCGCCGGCCACGCCTTGCCAGAACCAGGGCAGCCAGGAATAGAGCGACACCGGCTTGGTGCTCACCTGCTGGAAGTAGAATTCCATATGGTCCTGCAGGTTGGCGCCGACGCCCGGCCGGTCGGCCTTCACCTCGATGCCCATTTCTTGGAGATGGCCGCCCGGACCGATGCCCGACAGCATTAGCAGCTTCGGCGAATTGAACGAAGAGGCCGAGACGATCACCTCGCGGCTTGCCTTGACGACCTCTATTTTGCCGTTGCGCTCGATCTCGACGCCGGTCGCCCGGCCGTCCTCGATGACGATCCGGCGCGCCAGGCCGTAGATGATCCCGACATTTTTCCGCTTCAGCGCCGGTTTCAGATAAGCGTTGGCGGCTGACCATCGGCGGCCGGAAAAGATGGTCTGCTCCATCAATCCGAAGCCTTCCTGCTTGCTGCCGTTATAATCCTCCGTCGTCTCGAAGCCCGCCTGTTTGCCGGACTCGATGAAGGCGTGGAACAGCGGATTGGTGAAGCCGCCGCGCTGAACGTGCAGCGGCCCGTCGCTGCCGCGCCAGCCTTCCTCGCCGCCATGCGAATGCTCCATCCGCTTGAAATAGGGGAGAACATCGGCATAGGCCCAACCGCCGGCGCCGAGTTCCTCCCAGCGGTTGAAATCCTCAGCATGGCCGCGCACATAGACCATGCCGTTGATCGAGGAGGAGCCGCCGATCACCTTGCCGCGCGGCGCGGTGATGCGCCGGTTGTTGAGGTTCGACTCCGGTTCGGACAAATAGCCCCAATTGTAGCGCTTCATGCTCATCGGCCAGGCAAGCGCTGCTGGCATCTGGATGAACGGCCCGAAATCGCTTCCGCCCGCCTCAATGACGAGGACGCTATTCTTGCCGTCGTCGGAGAGGCGATAGGCGAGCGCCGAGCCGGCGGAACCGGAGCCGATGATGACGAAATCTGCTTGCATGGTTCTTTCTCTCGCGTTTTGCTTCAGTCGTCGCGGCGCGTCGCCCCCTCATCCGGCTGCCGCCACCTTCTCCCCAAGGCGAGAAGAGACGTGCCGCGGCCTCTCGGTTCCCCCTTCTACCCTTGGGGAGAAGGTGCCCGGAGGGCGGATGAGGGGGCTGCCTGCGCTGCGATCAATAAGGCGCCTGCACCGGCCCCATGCCGACGTAAACCGTCTTCAGCTCGGAATAATGCTCCAGTGCGGCCAGCGAATTCTCCCGGCCGAAGCCGGATTGTTTCGAGCCGCCGAAGGGGATTTCCACCGGGCAGAGATTGTAGGTGTTGATCCAGAGCGTGCCCGCCTCCAGCCGGTCGACGACGCGGTGGGCGCGGGTGAGGTCGGCAGTGAAGACGCCGCCGGAGAGGCCGAATTCGCTGGCATTGGCGCGCGCGATCACCTCGTCCTCATCGTCGAAATCGAGCACCGACATGACGGGCCCGAAGATCTCCTCGCGGGCAATGCTCATATCGTCGGTGACATCGGCAAACACCGTCGGCTGCACGTAATAGCCTTCGCCGGAGACGTTGTTCGGAATGCCGCCGCCGGCAATCAGCGTCGCGCCCTCGGTCTTGCCCTTCTCGATGTAGGAAATCACCTTCTCGCGCTGCGCCCAGGAGACCATCGGCCCGATCTGCGTTGCCTCGTCCATCGGATCGCCGATCAGCATCGCCTCGGTGCGCGCCTTCAGCCGCTTCAGGAATTCGGCCTTGATCGCCTTCTGCACGAAGACGCGGGTGCCGTTCGAGCAGACCTGGCCGGTGGAATAAAAATTGCCGAGCATCGCCCCGCCCACCGCCGAATCGAGATCGGCGTCGTTGAAAACGATCAGCGGCGACTTGCCGCCGAGCTCCATCGTCACGTGCTTGAGATTGCCGGCCGCCGCCGCCGCCACCCGGCGCCCGGTCGGCACCGAGCCGGTCAGCGACACCTTGGCGACATCGGGGTGGTTGACGAGCAGCGGCCCGGTGTCGCGGTCGCCCTGGATGACGTTGAAGAGCCCCTTCGGCAGCCCCGCCTCATGCAGGATCTCGGCGATCTTCAAGGCGCCGAGCGGGGTGTTTTCCGACGGTTTGAACACCATGGCATTGCCGCAGATCAGCGCCGGCGCCGCTTTCCAGCAGGCGATCTGCTGCGGATAGTTCCAGGCGCCGATGCCGACGCATACGCCGAGCGCCACGCGCTTGGTATAGGCAAAATCCTGGCCGAGCGGGATATGCGAACCGTTGAGGCCGGCCGGCGCAACGCCGCCGAAGAATTCGAAGGCATCGGCGCCTGAGGTCGGGTCGGCGACGATCGTCTCCTGGATGGGCTTGCCGGTATCGAGCGTTTCGAGTTCGGACAGCGCCCGGTTTCTCTCGCGCATGATGTCGGCCGCCCGTTTGAGGATGCGCCCGCGCGCCATCGGGCTCATCGCCGCCCATTCCGGCTGGGCGCGCTTGGCGGCCGCAATCGCCTTCTCGACGATCGCAGGCGTTGCCGCGTGCAGCCGGGCGATCACCTCGCCGGTGGCCGGATAGAGGCTCTCGATGACGGTGCCGTCGGTATCCTCGACATATTCGCCGTCGATGAAGTGCGAGGCTTTCGGCTGGGCTTTCATGTCATTTGTCCTTGGGTGGTGCGATGTGGCTTTTCCTTCTCCCCTGGGGGAGAAGGTGGCCCGCAGGGCCGGATGAGGGGGCGGCAGTCTCGGCCTTTCGGCCGTTCGCTCCTGCGTCGCTCACCCCCTCATCTGTCCCTCGGACATCTTCTCCCCGCTGGGGAGAAGGGGAAACGACGGCCAGAAGCGCATTCAGATAATCCTCGGTCAGCGCGATCGAGGCTTCGATGCCGATCGGCGCCGATTTCAGACTTTGCCTGATATAGAGCCCGTCGATCATCGCCGCAGCGCCCTCGGCGATGCGTTCTGCGGCGTCGGCGGGCAGCAGCGCCTTGAGATCGACGAGCAGGTTGGAGCGCAGCCGTCGGGCATAGATCACCAGGAAACGCCGCGTCTCCTCGGAGCGCTGCGCCTCGGCGTAAAAGGCAAGCCAGGCGGCGATCGTGTCCGGCGCAAACTGGTCGGCGTGGAAGCTGACCCGGATGACCGCCGAAAGCCTGGCGCGCGGCGTCCGGGCTGCACGGAGCGCCGACACCGTATCGCTGCGCAATTGTCTGAGAAGCGAGCGGATCGTCTCGATCAGCAATTGTTCCTTGCTGCCGAAATAATGATGCGCCAGGGCAGGGGAGACGCCGGCCTGGCGGGCGATGTCGGACATGGTGACGGCAAGCGAGCCGTGATCGCCGATCACCCGCAACGCCGCATCGACAAGCGCCTTCCGGCGCACCGGTTCCATTCCAACTTTAGGCAACCGCCAACTCCCCTATTGTCGGTAAGGATATTTTTGATTGACTGATCAATCAACAAAAATATTTGCTGAATTGATTTCGCGCACATCTTTTAGGGAAGAACTGGGGCAACATATTAGGAGTTGATCAGGAGGTGTTCTATGACCAGCGTCTTCAACGAAATGCCCGCATCCTCGCTGCGCTCGAAATGGGCATGGTTTCTCGGCCTCGGCGTACTGCTTCTTATCTGCGGCCTCATCGCTCTCAGCAACCTGTTGATGGCGACCGTCGCCTCGGTCTTTTATGTCGGCATGCTGATGCTGGCAGGCGGCGTCATCTACCTCGTCCACGCTTTTCAGTTGCGCCGTTGGGATCAAGTGCTCTTCTGGGCCCTAAGCGGCGTCCTTTATGTGCTTGCCGGCATCTGCGCCTTCATCAATCCTATCTTTACCTCGGCGGCCTTGACCCTGTTTCTGTCCATTGCCCTGCTGGTGGCCGGCATCTTCCGTCTCTGGGTTGGAATGCGGATGCGACCGCTGAAGGGCTGGCGCTGGATCGTTGCAAGCGGCGTCATAACGGCGCTGGCCGGCTTTGTCATCGCCCTGGGCTGGCCGGTGAACAGCCTCTGGATCCTCGGCCTGTTCCTGGCCGCCGATCTCATCATCCAGGGCTCGACGATGATCGCCTTCGGCCTCGGCATCCGTAGTTAAAGCCTTTTTGATACGCCTATTTTGACAAGGGCATGACAGGGGATTAGACTTAAGGGGTATGGACCGCTCGCCAAAAGCGGGTGGCCCTGTGTGCGATCGCCGCAAATGGTCATGCGTCCCCCAAAGGCAGGGTTCTGCCTGAATAAAAAAGGGAGGAAGTTCATGCCGATGGTCACCGTTTCCATCTCTCCGCAACAGGCAGCGGGCATCCGCGCCGCCGTCGACAATGGCGGCTATGCCTCGAGCAGCGAGGTCGTCCGCGAGGCGCTCCGCCTCTGGGATGCCGCCCGCAAGCTCAACGAATTCCGCGACGATGTTCTCGACGACGAGGGCGCTCCGTCCGGCGGCAGATGTGTCGCCGACATGTTCGCCGATCACGAGGCCGAGCGCCGCCGCTCCGCCTGACGAAGCGCCTGATTGTATTTTTGAATTCAAAGTAAACGCGGAACGCGTGGCCGCGTCCTGCGTCTTTCACAAAACTTTCATATTGGCGAAAGGGTTCATTGATCCTTCCGGGGCATCTTCCTGACCAAGAAGAACAAGTCACAGTGGAGATCAGCCAAATGAAGAGCGGGACTTCCCTGGCTGCCAACGTCGAGCCCGGCGTCCTGCGCCGCTATGCTAGCGACCAGATCGTCACGTTTGCCAAGCTCGTGGTCGAGAACGCTTTTCAGCCGATCGTCGAGGCCGGCACCGGCACGGTGTTCGGCTATGAATCCCTTATGCGCGGCCAGGAGCGCATCGGCTACGACACGCCGGTCGACATTCTCGATGAGGCTCATCAGGCAGGCCAACTGCTGCAGCTGGAGCAGATGCTCGCCAGCCGCGCGCTCGCCAAATTCGCGTCGCTGTCGAATTTTTCCACCTCGACGCTGTTTCTCAATCTCGATGTCCGGCTGATCCCTGATGGCGAACGCCTGGTCGAGAGCCTGCTGCAGCACCTGCGAAAGGCGAATGTTCCGCCATCCTCCATCTGCTTCGAGTTCTCCGAACGCTTCGACAACACCAGCGTGCCGGAATTTTCCGCCCTGGTGTCGAAGCTTCGCAAGGCCGGTTTCAAGCTGGCGATCGACGATTTCGGCGTCGGTCACGGCGAGATGAAGCTGCTTTGCGATCATTCCGTCGATTACCTGAAGATCGACCGCCATTTCGTCGCCGAGATCGATCGCAGCCCCCGCAAGCGCCACCTGCTGAAGAGCATCGTCAACATCGCCCACGTGCTCGGCACCCGCGTCATCGCCGAAGGCATCGAGACCGAGGCCGAATTCATCACTTGCCGCGAATATGGCGTCGACCTCGTCCAGGGCTGGTTCATCTCCCGTCCGACGACGCACATATCCGAGCTGGCGCCCTCTTTCCCACATCTGCAGGAACTCGGAAAAAGCAAACGTAACAGCCAGTCGCTCGACGAAATCCTCATCCGCAAGCAGATCGAACTCTTGCCGACGGTTTACGAGAACGACAGCATCGACAGCGTCTTCGAACTCTTCCGCCGCAACCCGCGCCAGGCCTTCTTTCCCGTGCTCAACGCCAATAACGAGCCGCGCGGCATCATCCACGAGCAACACCTCAAGGAATATATCTACCAGCCCTTCGGCCGCGATCTCCTGAAGAACAAGATGTACGAGCGCAGCATCTCGCATTTCGTCGAAATGGCGCCGATCGTCGGCCTCGACAGCGACGCCGAGCAGCTGATGGCGATCTTCGCCAATATGGAAGGCAGCAACTGCCTGATCCTGACCGATAACATGCGCTATGCCGGCGTCGTCTCCGCCGCCTCGCTGATCAAGGTCATCAACGAGAAACAGCTGAAGACCGCCCAGGACCAGAACCCGCTGACCGGCCTGCCGGGCAATCGTGCCATCCGCGATTTCATGCGCCAGTCCGGCCGAGACGGCGATGAGGTCCGCCACTTCTGCTACTGCGATTTCGACAATTTCAAACCTTTCAACGATGCCTACGGCTTCCATCTCGGCGATCACGCGATCTCGTTGTTTGCCGCGCTGATGCGCCGCTATTTTTTCGCCGAGCGCCATTTCCTCGGCCACGTCGGCGGCGACGATTTCTTCATCGGCGTCGTTGGCTGGACCAAGGAGGAGCTGACGGAAATCCTCGACCGGCTGATCAGCGATTTCCACGACGATGTGCTTGACCTTTATTCCGACGAGCACCGCGCCGCCGGCCGCATCCTCGGTCACGACCGCGCCGGCGCCGAAGCCTTGTTTCCGCTGATGCGCTGCTCGATCGGCGTCATCGAACTGCCGGAAGGCCTCGTCATCGACGATATCAACCGCGTCAGCGCCGAGATCGCCGTCATCAAATCGGCCGCCAAAGAGAGCGAGGAAGGTCTCATCTTCCATCTCCTCCAGCGCCGTGCGTCTATTTAGACGCGCAAGGACGCTGCAGAGCTTATGCAGCGGGCGAGGCGAATTGACGCCCTTGCCATTTCCGGCCTTCCCAAGCCTGCAGGGCTGACTTATTTCCTTGGCGCAGAGCATTTCAAGCAAAAGTGTGCAGCGGTTTTGCGTCCGGAATGCCTGAAAAATGCTTCAGGGAGGGTCGCGCTATGTCACTGCCTCAGGAAATGCGTTTCGTCGATCTGCCGTCCTTCGGCGGACCGGAGGTGATGACGATTGGCAAGCGCCCGTTGCCGGTGCCGGGTGAGGGCGAGGTTCTCGTCCGCGCCGAGGCGATCGGCGTCAACCGCCCCGATGTCGCCCAGCGCCAGGGCAGCTATCCCGCGCCCAAGGGCGCGAGCCCGATCCTCGGCCTGGAGCTTTCGGGCGAAATCGTCGCGATCGGCGCCGGCGTCAGCGGCTATCGCGTCGGTGACAAGGTCTGCGGTCTCGCCAATGGCGGCGCCTATGCCGAATATTGCCTGCTGCCGGCCGGCCAGATCCTGCCCTTTCCCAAGGGTTATGATGCGGTCAAGGCTGCCGCCCTTCCCGAAACCTTCTTCACCGTTTGGGCCAATCTTTTCCAGATGGCCGGGCTGACGGAAGGCGAGACCGTGTTGATCCATGGCGGTTCCAGCGGCATCGGCACGACGGCGATCCAGCTCGCCCGTGCCTTCGGCGCCGAGGTCTATGCCACGGCCGGTTCAGGTGAGAAATGCGATGCCTGCGAAAAGCTCGGCGCCAAACGGGCGATCAACTACAGACGCGAGGATTTCGCCGAGGTGATCAAGGCCGAGACCGGCCACGGCGTCGACATCATCCTTGACATGATTGGCGCCTCCTATTTCGAGCGCAATCTCGCATCGCTTGGAAAAGACGGCTGCCTGTCGATCATCGCCTTCCTCGGCGGCGCCGTTGCCGAAAAGGTCAATCTCCAGCCGATCATGGTCAAGCGGTTGACGGTCACCGGCTCCACGATGCGCCCGCGCACCGCGGAAGAAAAACGTGCCATCCGCGACGACCTGCTCTCCGAGGTCTGGCCGCTTTTGGAAGCCGGCACCGTCGCCCCCGTCATCCACAAGGTCTTTGCCTTTGAAGAGGTCGTCGAAGCCCATCGGCTGATGGAAGAGGGCAGCCACGTCGGCAAGATCATGCTGCGCCTCGGCTGAGCGTTTTATCCGCGTTGCGGGCGACGTGCATCAATGTCAGTGAGACGCCGAGAGCCAGAACGCCGGGCAGCGCCATCAGCAGATAGAGCCAGTAGGCCGCCGACAGCGCCCCTGATACACCGCCGGGATCGACGAGGCCGGCGCCATTGGCGATGACGCCGGCAAAAGCGGCTCCGAAAGCGCCGCCGAGCGAACTCATCGTCGGGATCGCCGAGGACGCCTTGTCCTGTTCGTTGTCGGCAACCAGCGTCAGGACCATGGCGACGAGATGCGCCCAGCCAAGACCGACGCCGACGCCCATCATGAACATGCCGATCGCTGCCGGCACGATGACGAGCACATGCGCATTCGGATTGTCGCTGGCGAGGAAGAGCGCGAGGCAGGCCGTCGCCGCCGCCTCGATAAGCGCACCGGCAACGATGGCCAAATACGCCTTCCGGCCGGTCAGCGAGCCGCTGAGGAAGGCCGCAAACGTCCAGCCGAGGGCGACGAGGGCGACGAGATAACCCGAGACAAGCGGCGTCACCCCGTGCAGGACCTGGAGGAAATAGGGAATGAAGACGTCGCTGACGAGCACGACCGTCATGGCGAGCATTGTCAGGTAAACGCGTGCAATCGGCCTGGAAAGGCTGACGGCGCCGGAGGGCAGCAGCCGGTTCGGGCTTCTCCCCTCGATGAAAAGCATGCCGGCGACCGCGGCGATCGAGGCCGCGATCAAAGCGATTTTCGCAGCCGTCGTTTCGATCGTTCCGGCGGTGCTGACCATCAGCACGGCGCCAAGCAGCAGCCCGATCTGGGCAACCGGCGTCTTGGCCTGCTCACGGTCGTCTTCGACCTCGGGCAACAGCCGCGGCGCCAGCACCGCCATCACTAGGCCGAGCGGCACCAGCACGATGAAGGCATAGCGCCAGCTGCTGCCGGCGGCGAAGAAGCCGCCGAGCGTCGGTCCGATGACGGTCGCCACACCCCAGATCGCCGCATAAAGCGTCGACGCCTTCGTCCATAGCGGCTCGGGATAGACGAATCGGATGAAGGCATAGCCAAGCGCTGCCAGCGCCCCGGTGCCGAGACCCTGCACCGCGCGTCCGAGCAACACCACCGGCATCGACGGTGCGGCTGAAGCAATCAGGCTGCCGACGCCGAAGACCAGCGCGGCGATCACATAGATGGCGCGAAGCCCGATCCCCCGCGGCCGCATGGCGACGAAGATCGAGCCGAGCACAGCTGCGGCGACGAACAGGCTGGTGACCCAGGAAAACAGCGCCAGCCCGCCGATGTCGCGCACGATCGAAGGCGCGATCGTCGCCATGATGTAGCTCTCCACCGCATAAAGCGCCACGCCGCCGGCAAGCATCAATGTTGCCGGCAGGTGCTCGGGCAGGAAGAGGCGGAGGAGGGAGCTGGCGCTGGGGATGGCTGCAGTCTGGTCGATATCGGACATGGAATGATCCCGAGATTTTTGCTGGCGAAGAATTATTTTCCAAGTTATAAATTGGAAAATTACATGCTTCCCGGATTAAAACAAGATGTCACTTGGAAAAATATGCGCCAGTCCCCCGCCAACCGGATCCTGATCCTGATAAAGACCGAAGGTCCGCAGCTTGGCGCCGCGATCGGCGATGCGCTCGGCATTTCAGGCGAGGCTGCCCGCCAGCAGCTCGCCAAGCTGGCGGAGCAGGGGCTGGTGGAGCCGGTTACCGTCGGCGCCACGGGCCGGGGTCGGCCGCGTCAGCTCTGGCATCTCACCGCCAGCGGCAACCGCCAATTTCCCGACGGCCATTCCGAATTGACGGTAAACCTGCTCGGCACGCTGGTCGAACAGCTTGGCCCGGCAGCCCTCGACACCGTCATCTCGGCCCGCGAGGCCGAGACGCTGCAGCGCTATCGGCAGGAACTGGAAAATGCCGGCGACCTTGCCGCGCGTGTCGAGGGCCTTGCCGCGATCCGCACCCGCGAGGGTTACATGGCCGACAGCTGGCGCGAGGCGGACGGCTCATTCATGCTGGTCGAAAACCACTGCCCCGTCTGCGCAGCCGCGTCTGCCTGCGCCGGCTTCTGCCGCTCCGAGCTCGAAACCTTCCGCGCCGCCCTCGGCGCCGAGGTCGAGCGCAGCGAACACATCCTGCTCGGCGCCCGCCGCTGCGCCTACCGCATCACGCGTCGTTGACCGATACCGCTCGCAAGCAGCTCGCGCTTCAGGCCGGCTGCTGCGCCTGACGCTTGCTGCTTTCGAGATAAAGCAAGACTCCGATCGACGCGAGACCTGCAGCGGCGCCGACGAAGGCGGTTCCGGAATAATCGGTGATCGCAGTGCCGAAGGCGAAGAGCCCGGCGGCGATGCCGGTGCCGATGAAGGTGTTGAGCGAGATCAGCGAGGTTCCGAGACCCGGTCGGTCCGCGATCAGGTCCTGCAGATAGGTGATCGGCACGCTGAGGATCACCGCCGCCCCGCAGGCGTTGAGGAGGAGCAGCGCATAGATGTGCCAGGGCGCCGAGGCAAATCCGAGCAGCAGCAGATAGCAGCAATAGATCAGCGCTCCGAAGGCGAGCACATGCACGGTGCGGAACCGCCGTTGCGCCATGCCCCACATCATCATGAACGGCATTTCGAGAAAGGCCGTCAGCCCGGCGATGAAGCCGACATCGACCACGCTTCCATCAGCCGCATGGGTGATGATCAGCGGCAGAAGCATACTGTTTAACCGCTGCAGCCCGAAGAGCAGCGCCATGACGATGACGCGCGAAAGTACATAGGGCATGAAGATCCGCTTCAGCGATGCAAAGAACCCGGGCTGATCGGGGGACGGACCGGCCGTGCCGTTTCCGGGCGCGAAGAAGAAATACAGGCAGAAACAGGTGAAGCTTGCGAAGGCCGCGATCCCATAGGCCGGCGTCATCGACGGCGAATTGACCAGATAGAGGCCGATCATCCCCGGCGCCAGCGCCCATGAGCCGGAAAACAGCGCCCGCACCGTTGCGGTGATCCCCGCCGCCTGGCCGCGATCCATCTGGTTGGTCCTGGCGCGCAGGCTGGCAAACAGCAGCGAATAGGTGGAGTTGCTCATCGGCACCAGCAACAGCGTCGAGACGATGAAGACCGCCGGGCTGTGAAAGATCGCGATCGATCCGAAGCCGAGCATGCCGGCGACGGAAAGTCCCAGCACCAGCGGCCGCCGCTCTTTCAGCCTGTCCGACCAGATGCCGAGCGTCAGGCTTGTGGTAACGTTGACGATCGCCGAGAAGAAGATCAGCGCCGAATAGACGCCGTTGCTCAGGCCCAGTTCGTTGATCCCGATGATCGACTGATAGGGCGCGGTCGAGGCATAGGTGAAGGCCAGCGCGACGAGCGTCACGGCCGGAATGCGGATCCGGTTATCGCGCAGGATCAAGGAAAAAGTGGATGGCATGGGGCGGTTCCTGATGCACCACCTTTAGCCGCATCGGCTACATCAGAGAAATGATAGTTTTCGATCACTTCGGTCAATTCTTGTGATGATCGTTTGGACGCTGTGATGGCTGTGCGACGGAACATCGGTACTTGCCGGATTGAGCGAGGCCTGGATCCCAGGCTCAGGGCTTGGGATGACGGAGATTGGCTGCGCGTTTCCGCCAAACTCGCCACGCGCGGAGCGGTAGCCGCTAAGTGGCCGTCGCTACACCGGGACAAAACGTCAACACCGTTGGCTTTCGCCCCCTGACGCGTTATGCCTGCCGCAACCCGTCAGAACCCGGATGAGAGCCCATGACCAATCCCGTCACCGTCGAAGTTACCCGCGGCCTGCTTGTCGAAAGTCGCCATCGCGGCGCGGTGGCTGTCGTCGATGGCGACGGCAAGCTTGTCTTCTCGCTGGGCGATATCGACGCCGCCGTCTTCCCGCGTTCGGCCTGCAAGGCGATGCAGGCGCTGCCGCTGGTCGAAAGCGGAGCAGCCGATGCTTACGGTTTCGGTGACAAGGAATTGGCGCTGGCCTGCGCTTCGCACAATGGCGAGGACGAGCATGTAGCGCTTGCCGCGTCGATGCTGTCGCGCGCCGGCCGAAATGCCGACGTGCTGGAATGCGGCGCCCATTGGTCGTTCCACCAGAAAACCCTCATCCATCAGGCCCGCACGCTCGATGCGCCGACCGCGCTGCACAACAATTGCTCGGGAAAACATGCCGGCTTCATCTGCGCCTGCTGCCACCAGGACGTCGATCCGAGAGGCTATGTCGGCTACCAGCATCCGCTGCAAGTCGAGATCCGCGCGGCGATGGAAAGCCTGACCGGCGCCGTGCTTGGCGCCGAGAGCTGCGGCACCGACGGCTGCTCGATCCCGACCTATGCCGTGCCGCTCAGGAGCCTAGCCCACGGCTTTGCCAAAATGGCGACCGGCGTCGGTCTGGAGCCCTTACGCGCCAAGGCATCTCGCCGCCTGGTCGAGGCCTGCATGGCCGAGCCCTTCTATGTCGCGGGCTCCGGCCGCGCCTGCACCACGTTGATGCAGATCGCCCCCGGTCGCATCTTCGTCAAAACCGGCGCCGAGGGCGTTTTCTGCGCCGCCATCCCGGAAAAGGGCATCGCCATTGCGCTGAAATGCGAGGATGGTACCACCCGCGCAGCCGAAGCCATGGTGGCGGCGACACTCGCCCGCTTCTTCGAGGCCGAAGAGAAGGTGCATGCCGCCCTGATGGCCCATGCCGCAACGTCGATGCGCAATTGGAACGGCATTCATGTCGGCGATGTCAGGGTCACTTCCGCCTTGGCTGGATGAGTGCGAGGCGCATGTATAAGTTATTAGAAAAATAAGAATTACCTAATATAAAGAGGGTGCGTCCTACGATCGCGGATTCACCCCTTCGGGGCGACGTGAGCACAGTCCAAGCCATGAGGGCAGGGCATGTTTGCAGGCCGCTATCTCTGGTGGATGCTGATGGGTATCGGCATCTTCATGTTCACCGCGCTAAGCCGCGACTATATCACCTGGCTCGTTATGCAATTGTCCGGCTGTGGGAATATGGCCGGCGCCTGCGAACCGGCCATCCTGACAATATCGAGCGTGCTCAAACCCGCCTGCATCTGGACCGCGATCGGCGTGCTCTTCATGGCGACGCTGCTCCGGCTTCACTATCTCTCGCTCATCTGGTTCTGGGGGCCGATTGTCGCGGTCTGGTTCGTCGCATCCACGCCGGTCCTCCTCTTCCTGGCAGCGGACGCAACGGCTCTGACGCGACCCGCCACGGTGGCGGCGCTGCCTATCGCCTTCCTGTTTCTGGCCGCTTTCGTCGCCTATCTCATGCTTACCCTCGAGGATGGCGACATGCCGCTCGCAGCCTCGGTGCCGTTGCGCTTCACACTCGGCCTGACGGCCGTCTACGGCGCGCTTGCTGGGGTAGCCTTCATGTCGGAACTGTCGCGAGCCGCCGGAACCCTGCTCGACATGCCGGCACTTTCCGTCGCCATCGCGCTGGTGCAGCCACATCTGCAGACAGCGCTCACTCTTGGAACCGGCAGCATGGCGCCCGCTTATGCCGTGCTGGCGGCCTTCGTCGCGGCTCTTGCCGCAAGCCTCTTGCTGCATGCTGCCGCGCCGCCGGCCCGCCGCGCCATCACGCTGCGGCGATCGCGCCGTTGAGGTCGCGATAGGGCTTCAGCCGCTCGGCCGTCATCTCCGCCGGCACGATCAATCCCGCCACCTCGGAAATTCCAAGCACAGGGCAGGGCGAGACGAGATCGAATTTCTCCTCCGTCAGCAGCACATGCGTTTCGGCCGCGCAGCCGGCGATATGCCGCTTGATTGCCGCCTCCTCGAAATCGCCGGTGGAAAGCCCATGCACCGGATGCGCGGCAGTGACGCCGAGGAAGAACAGGTCGGGGCGCAACTGCGAGATCGCCGCTGCCGCTGCCGCGCCCGTTGCCACCATCGAATGTTTGTAGAGCCGGCCGCCGGTGAGGATCACCTCGGCGGTCGGGTGGTGCTCGAGTTCGGCGGCGATCGTCGGGCTGTGGGTCGCAACCGTCAGCGGCATGTCGCGCGGCAAGTGCCGGGCGATCTCAGCCGTCGTCGTGCCGCCGTCGAGGAAGATCATCTGTCCCGGCCTGACCATCGCCGCCGCAGCAGCACCGAGCCGTGCCTTGATCTCTGACGAGACGCTGGCCCGCGCGGTGAAATCCGGCAGGTCGGGCGAAAGCGGCATCGCGCCGCCATGCACCCGTTTCAACAGCCCCTCCGCCGCCATTTCCCGGAGATCGCGGCGGATCGTGTCTTCCGAAAGGGAAAAATCCTCGGCGACGCGCTTGGCGATCACCTGGCCATCACGGCGCAATATGTCGAGGATGAGGGTTTTGCGTTGTGACGTCAGCATAGGGTCTCTGCACGAAATTAAACATATTAGCCCGATATTGCACGAACAGACTCGACATTCAAGAAATATCATGCATTTTCACGAAATCCCGTGCATGAAGCCGGGAGTGCTCACGCAGAAGCGGAGCGATGGAGTGGATGATGTTGATTTTGATTGCCGGCCCATATCGGTCCGGAACCGGCGACGACCCGGAAAAAATGGCCGCCAACTTGAAGCGGCTGGAGCAACCCTCGCACGCACTGTTTGTCGCCGGCCACGTGCCGATGATCGGCGAATGGTTGGCCCTGCCGATCTGGCACGCCGCCGGCGGTAAGTCGGTCGGGGACGCGCTTTACGAGGAGATTTTCCACCCAGTCGCCGGCCGGCTGCTGCAGCTCTGCGAAGGCGTGCTGCGCCTGCCGGGCGATTCCAAGGGGGCGGATAACGACGTGCGCATCGCCAGGGAGCGCGGCATCCCGGTCTGGCATCGGCTGGAAGACGTGCCGGGCTGCGGCTGAAGACTTGCGCGGCGCCTCAGCGTTGCTCTTCGCTTAAGCTCAGCGCATTTGCGGCTTTGCTCACTCCCTCGACCGACCCTTCGGGGCGGTTGAGGGAGACGGCACGGCATGCCGATCATTGCTCCTCGCCCGCGCCGACGCAGAGACAAAACCCAATCTCCCCAGTTCCGGCGCACCCATCCCTGCGCTATATCACGTGCCGAAAGGGAGTGGATCACCATGCTGACATTGTACTACGCGGCAGGAACCTGCGCGCTCGCAAGCCTTATTGTCCTGGAAGAATCAGGCCTCGCCTTCGAAACGAGAAAGCTCAGCTTCGCCAATGGCGAGCAGCGCTCGCCGGACTATCTGAAGATCAACCCAAAGGGCCGTGTGCCCGCCCTTGTCACCGAGCGCGGCGTGCTGACGGAAACCCCGGCAATCCTCAGCTTTATCGCTGAAAGCGCGCCGGACGCCAAGCTGGCGCCGCTCGGCGATGCCTTCGAATTGGCAAGGCTGCAGGCCTTCAACAGCTATCTCTGTTCGACCGTGCATGTGAACCATGCCCATCGCCCGCGCGGCTCGCGCTGGGCCGGCGATCAGGCGGCGATCGAGGCGATGAAGGCGAAAGTGCCTGAGAATATGGCGGATTGTTTCACCCTGATCGAAGAGACGATGTTCAAAGGCCCCTGGGCGATGGGCGAGGCCTATTCGCTCGCCGATCCCTATCTCTTCGTGATGACAGGCTGGCTGCCGTCCGACGGTGTCGATCCCGCCCGCTTCGAAAAGGTCAGTGATCACCACGCGCGCATGCTGCAGCGCCCCGCCGTCCAGCGGGCGCTGGCCTACGATCGAGGCTGATATCCGGAACGGGCAGCAAGTTTCCTCGGCGCCCGGAACAGCCAGGCGCCGATGAGCCGCAACCGTAATTCCTCGTCGCCGATCACGGCGGCGCGCACTGGCAGATGGGGCCAGCCGATATAATGCGCGGTCTGGAAATAGATGTCGGGCGCCATTTCGAGCAGATGATCCTTGTCGTCCAGACCTATCGAGATCACGATCGTCTCGGCGTCCTTCACCGCGACGAAGCTCCTTCCGGCGACCTTCAGCGCCGGGTTGCCATAGGAGGTGCTTTCCTCGACATCGAGCAAGCCTGCTTCCGCAGCCAGCTGCTTGAGGCGCTCAAATATTGCATCGACGTCGCCGGCCATTGTCTCACCTTCCCCTCATTGATCCGAAACCTGAAACCACGCCCGCTTCGGACAGAAAGCGGAACCTTTGTCAGCCTGCCGATGCGGCGGTGAACACCGCCAGCTGGGCCGCGAAAGCACGCTGATAGGCCGGCCGGGCTTCGCCGCGGGCGACATAGGCGGCAAGGTTTGGATATTCCTCCAATAGACCCGATGCTTGCGCCCTGAGCAGCACCGTCACCATCAGCAAGTCGCCGGCGCTGAACGCACCATCGAGCCAGTCGGCATCGCCAAGGCGAGCGGAAAGGCTCCCCAGCCGCTTGCAGATGCTGTCTTCGAGGGCACGCAGGCGCTGCTCGTACCAGGGTTCGTCGCGCTCGAGGATTGTGGCGAGGCTGCGCTCGAAGATCGGTGGCTCTACTGTGTTGAGCGCGGCAAACATCCACGTGACAGCGCGTGCCCGGGCATTCGTATCCGCCGGCAGCAGTTCCGCATGGCGCTCGGCGATATGGAACACGATCGCGCCGGACTCGAACAGAGCGAGATCGCCTTCTTCATAGGTCGGAATCTGCCCGAAAGGATGAAGCGCCAAATGCGCGGGCTCCTTCATCGTCTTGAACGAAACGAGACGAACCTCGTAAGGCTCGCCCGCTTCCTCGAGCGCCCAGCGAACGCGCATGTCACGCGCCAGACCCCGGCCGCGATCCGGCGAGCGTTCAAAGGCGGTAATGGTAATCATCATCGCTTCCTCCCTATAATTTTATCCTTAGATCGATGCCGATGTAAGGCGTTATACAATGGCTTGAAGACGGCTGGCGAAACGAGATTCCGACACCGATGCTCGCGATAATCCTCGCCGGGGCCAGATCAATTCAGCGCGGCAAGCCTTGAGACTATCGCCAGATCCCTCGCAAGGCCCCGCCAGACGGGACATGAACCGTGGAGCCGGGCTGGATGCCGGCCGTAACGAGATTGCGGACCGTCTTGTTGGTGAAGAGGCCGCGCATCATGGCTTACCAGTTTCCACGGCGCGATGAGAAGACGTTCAGGTCGCTTGGATTGTCGCCGCGCTCGATCAGATGCCGACCTACTTCCGCTCGACCGTCAGTACCATCGGCATGGCCCAATTGGCCTCGGAAATCGGCCAGCTGAGCAGGTTTACGCTGTCGTCGTCCACCTGAGCTTCCCATCTAGCGTAGAATTTTTGCCGATAGTCATTCAGCCGGACACTTCGGCAGGCGAGAGGACCGCCGTCGAGATTGAGGGCCACCTTGAGATTGAGCGGCGAGGTCTTCAGAAACTCTGCCAGCCGGTCGAGAGAAAAGAACGCGTCCTTTGTCGTGCCGATGACGATACGTCCCAAATCGTCCCTGGCGACGAAGGTTCGGTTGGCGAGCCAGCGGCTTTTCACATTCACATGAGTCTGCCCGTCGTCGCCGATCAGGAGCGGATAGGAAACCATGGCGTTCGACGCGCCGGCAAAGGCGACCCGCCAATCTTGATGGGTCAGATCGCGGATATCGGCAGCGTCTTTGCCGGCAATGAAGGCGCCGGCCTTCGCGTCATATTGCTGGGGCCCCATCGCAATACCCTCGCTGATGAACGGTGTGTCGGGCCTGCCATGCTTGTCATAATAGCTGCCGTTGACGATGAGCACTGCGTTGGGCAAAGCCTTTTCCCATTCGTCGATGCCGGTATCGCCCGCAGCCGCATTGCGGGTGACGAATCGAAAGCGGGCCGGGTCAATTCTGCTGAGAAAGATCCGGTCGACCTCGCGGCCATCGGCAAGAACCGGCAGCTCCGCCACTTCGAAGCCCGTCTCCGGCTCTTGCCAGACCAGCGGCCCGGGCAAAACGGCCGGGATTACCGGGCTCAACGCCAACCGCATGGAGGCGGAAAGGCGCTCGTCGTCAGGTTTGACTTTGACCCAATAGGTTCCACCGCGCCGCAGGACGGTGTTGAAACCATAAACACCCGCGACCTGCCAGAGCCAGCCGGCGCTGACGACAATGACGACCGTTAAAATTGCTAGGAGTCCGAACAGGATCTTTCGAATTGCTGGCACTGAAAATCTCTTTGCTGAAACAGATAGGGCTTCGCGACGCCGGGTTGGCGTGGCGTCGCCCGAATGCAGCTCCCAAGTAAGGTTTTTCTACGGTGGAAAGGCTGCCCGCTCTGTCGAAATAGCCCTTCAGCTTGCCAGGGCCAGTCCTCCGTAACGGCTGATTTCGCTCTCGATCTGTCTGACCAGAGTGTCGAGCGCCGGGTTTCGCCTCTTGCGCCCACGACGGAAGACATAGGAGGCGACGGCAGCCTGTCGGTGATGATCTGCATCTACAGGCGGAAGTGATGGGGTGGCGATGGAGGGCGTCTGGATGACATCACGCAATTGATTGGTCCCCTGCGAAGCCTGGACAAAGAGGCCGGCGAGCTTCAGTATCAATCCGCATTCGCTCATTCGGGTATCAGGCCCCAATAGGAGAACGCCTTTGTTTGCCGTCGCAAAATATTCAGAACGCACTGGCCGAGGCGGAAGGACGAGACGCGGCTCGAATTCAATCGAGGGCTAGTCTTGCTGCTCGGCCTTGACGCGCCAAAGCTTGCGCATGTCCAATGTCGAGAAGAATATGATCATCGAATTGACTGCTTATGATTTCGCCGCGTTGCTGAACGGCGCCGCGCCCGCAGATACGCGCCTGGTTCCCGATAGCGCGATCGCCCCTCCGGATGTTCTGGAGATGCTGGCGAGGATCGCCGCGGAGATCGGCGCCGAATTTACCCCCTCCGCCTGGATGATTGTCGAGGATGGCGAGATCGTCGGACTGTGCTCCATCATCCGTGCGCCTGAGAACGGCGAACTCCACATAGGCTATGGGATTGTTCCGGGTCGCGAGCGGCGTGGATACGTCACGCGCGCTATCGGAGAATTGCTCGAATGGGCGCGGAAAGACCCGCGCGTTAGGCTCGTTTCGGCCGATACGGGCGTGGAAAACATCGCCTCGCAGCGTGCCCTTGAACGCAACGGATTTATCCGCACCGGCGAACGCATCGATCCGGAAGACGGTCAGGTGATTTGCTGGCAGGCATCGATCGCCTAAGCGGCGCGCACCGTCACGCGCATTTCGCCAGCGGCGGTTTGGCCTCGGCGGAAAACCCGGTCTCTGCCCCGAGCGGAAGATCGGCAATTTCGCGCATCGACATGCGCTCGACCTCGGGATGCCGAAGCGGATCGTCCTTCCAGACTAGCGTAGTGTCTGCACCGCCCATGGCAAGGGCGGGCTTCAAGAAAAACTTCAGCAACGACATGGCATGCCTCGCTTTCTCCGGCGGTGCGGGATGATGGCCGCAGGCTGTAATGTCGGCTCTCCTAAGCGGATTTTCAATTGAGATTAAGGCGACGCTGCTATAGAAAAACTGCATGAAGAACCTCAACACGGTCCATCTCAACGGCCTCAGGGCGCTCGAAGTCGTCGGTCGTCTGGGCTCGCTGCAGGCCGCCGCCGACGAGCTCGGCGTCTCGGTCGGCGCCGTCAGCCAGCAAGTAATCAAGGCCGAAGCCCAGCTCGGTCAGGTGATCTTCGAGCGCACCGCCAGGGGAATGATCGCCACCGCAGCCGGCCGGCCCGTGCTGCTCGCGCTCAACGAGGGTTTTGCCCGTCTTTCGGCGGCGGTGTCGATCGCAAGCCGCAAGGACGATACGATCCTGACCATCTCGGTGGCGCCGGTTTTCGCCGCCCGCTGGCTCGTCTACAGGCTCGATCGCTTCGCCGAGCGTCATCCCGATATCAAGCTGCGGCTGGATGCAACGACCAATCTCGTCAACCCGGCGCTTTGCGATGTCGATATCGGCATCCGCGTCGGCACCGGCAATTGGCCTGATGTGAAGGCCGAACTGCTGCTGGAGCAGGAGGTCTTTCCGGTCTGTTCGCCTGAGATGGCGGCGAGATTGCAAGAGCCAGCCGATATCCTGGCGCTGCCTGCCGTCGTCGACGGCCGCGCCATGTTCACCTGGGAGGTCTGGATGCGCGAGGCGGGGCTGTCAGGCGCGACACCCGCGACCCGCCACGTCTTCAACGATGCTTCGCTGTGCCTGGATGCGGCGATCGCCGGGCAGGGCGTCATGCTTGCCTGGCAGACGCTAGCCGCCTTTGCGCTCGCCGAAGGCCGGCTCGCTGCCCCCTTCGGCATTCGCGCCCGAACCGGCTTCGGCCATTATTTCGTCACTGCCGAAGGCACGCGCGAGCCGAAGAAGGTCAGGGATTTCAAAGCCTGGATCCGCGAGGAAATGACCGGCACGCTGGCGCTGTTCCGGTAACTCAGGCCTCGGCCGGCTCCAGGCTGCGGCCCGCCTGCATCGCCTTATAGGCCTGGCGAGACTGGCAGCGCTCGATCCACGCTTTGATATTGGGATGTGCGTTGAAAACGGCCTCCTCGCTCTGGGCGTAGCGCAGCACCTCGGCGATATTGAGATCGGCAACAGTGAAGCGGTCGCCGACGATCCATTCCCTGCCGGCAAGGTGGTTTTCGAGAGCCGCAAGCGGCCGGCGCAGCGCGCGGCAGGCGGCGGCGATCACCTGCTTGCCCTCATCGCTGTTTTCCAGGCCGTTATCATAGGTCAGAACGATCTTTACCGTCTCCGGCTCGACCTGCGAAGCGGCCCAGATCGACCACATCGTCAACAAACCGTCTTCTTCGACGGTTTGTCCGGAAAGCGGACCGCCATGTTTACGGGCGAGGTAGAGATTGATCGCCAGCGACTCGTGCATGACGAACTCGCCATCCCTGATGCTGGGGATCTGTGACATCGGGTTGACCGCACTAAAATCCGGGGAGTGCGTGTTGAGGGGCGCCTCTGATGCCAGCGGGTCTGCGAGCCGCCTGGCTTGCAGCACCGGCACCGACCGGAACTCCAGCCCAAGCTCCTCCGCCATCCAGTAGACGCGCGAGGCGCGCGATCGATAAACTCCGTAGATTGTCAGCATGACCGTATCCCCTCAATGTTTCCGAGAGACCGTAGTTGCGCGATCGGCCCCGGAAAAGTCCCTGCCGCTGATGGGATGATGAAAGCTTTTGATGGCGGAGTTCCAGGCACTCGCGAAAACGAAGTCACGAAACGCGGTTGCGCTCGACGGTGAGCTGCGCATAAGGCGAGCCGCCGCCGGCCATCTCGGCCGACACTTTCTTCTCCCACTGGAAGCCTAAAACCGCGCCTTCTATGGTTTCCTGGAAGATGTTGTCGGTGATGACGGCGGTGCCGGCGCCATCGGCGACCGAGACGGCGCATCCCACAGGCGCCTTGCGCACCACATTGCCGCTGACGACGACGTTGCGCAGATAGGGACCCCAGCCGATCTGCATTCCCCAGCGCGGCGCGCCTTCGATCACATTGCCTGAGATCAGCGTATCGGCCTCCGCCGCGATGCCGATGCCGAAACCGACCTCGTGCTGGTAGGGCCCTTTCAGCGTCAAGTTGCGCACGACATTGCCGGTGACGCTCGCCAGCCTGCCGCCTTCGTCGAAATTGGCGATCGAGATGCCGTTCGCTGCCCCGTCGATCATGTTGGCGGAAACGACGGCGCCTTCGAAGGCGAATTCGACATAGATCGCCGTCTCGCCGGATCGCCGGCACTGGTTGCTGCTGATCTGGATGTCCGACGCCGAATTGGCGCGGATCGCCGTGAAGGCGCAGTCGGAGATATGGTTGTTCACCACCATCACCCCGTCGGCACGGAAGATATTGATGCCGTTGCCGTTTTCGCCGGTGCCGCCGTCATTGGCGCGGATGTTGGAGATGCGGTTGCCGGAAACGACTGTGCCGTCCTCCGCCTTCTTCCAGCGATGCACCAGAATGCCGCCATTGCCGCAATCCGAGATCGTATTGCCGGTGACCGAAAGATTGGCGGAATCGACCGCATAAAGCCCGGATTGCCCGGCACCGGAAATACGGCTGCGCTCGATCCGCCCGCCGCAGCGCTCCAACTGCAGCCCGTGTTTGCGGCTGCCGCCGATCTCGCAATTGTCGATCAGCAGTTCGTCGACGCCGGTAAATTGCAGCAGACCGCCGGCGTGGTCGGCGAGCGAGCGATTGCCGCCGTCGATGACGAGATTGGAAAGCTCGATGCGGCGCACGTTCTCGGCCGAAAACAGCTGGCCTTCGCCGGTGTAGACGATCCGCGAGGCGCCGGGCACGCCCGATATGCGTGTATTGTCGGGCAGGGTCAGATTGGAGATCCGGTAGGTGCCGGGCGGCAGGAAGACCGGCACGTTTTCCCGCGCCGCCTGTTTGATCATCTGCTCAAGGTTGCGGTTTTTGCGGTCGCCGCTTTCGGGAATGGCGCGATATTCCGCTGCGTCGATCGTCCCGCGCAAATTGGGCTCGGCGGCCGCCGTCCGCGGCGAGGCCAGCGCACGCGATGCCCCGCCCGCAATCGCCGAGGCGGCGAGAAGGAGCAGCATGTCGCGGCGTGAAGGCATCCCGGGCTCCCTGATCATGGCGTGTTCATTCATTGGCATGTCCATAGCAGGAAACATGCCAGGGGGCCTGTCTCTTTCTGGGGCAGGCGGCCGAATTTGCGGTTATGGCGATCGGCAACGGCAGGATATCGCCGCGGATTTTGTCGTCTTGTTCACCCTTTCATTTAAGCAAGCCGAAGGGAATGGGGACTACTTTGAAGGGAATTTTTCGGGTGACGATGCGGGGTGTGGGCCTTCGGCCCACCGGGGAGAATGGCGGCATGCACGAACCGAGTGCCAGGCGATGGGAATCGACCGATGCCCTGTCGGCCGAAACGCGGCGCGTCGTCGCCGCGACGGAGGCGATGATGGCCTCGACTGCCCATCACCTCTCCGAAGGCATCGAGAACCTGCGCCTCAAGGCAATCGTCCACGAACTTCCGGATTTCCTCTACGTCAAGGATCGTGACGGCCGCTTCGTCTTCGCCAATGCCGTCACCGCCAGCAGCCTCGGCCTCGAGAGCGCTGATCTGCTCACCGGCAAGCGTGATTTCGACCTGTTCGATTTCGAGACGGCTCGCCGCCATTTCGATATCGAGCAGCAGATCATGGCGACGGGACAAGCCTCTATCGACATGGAGGAAAGCTACGTCCTGCCCGGCGGCAAAAGGCCGATATGCCGGCTGACCTCGAAGATACCGCTGCGCAACGACCGCGGCGAGATCGTCGGCCTGATCGGCGTCTCCCGTGATATCACCGAACGCAAGCTTCAGGAGGATCTCCATCGCGGCCAGGCGAAACTGCTCGAAATGATCGCCCGCAACGAGCCGTTGCCGATGATCCTCGAGGCGCTGGTCCTGATGATCGAGGAGCAACTGACGGATATCGATGGCTCGGTGCTGCTGCTCGACAGCGAGGGCACCAGGCTTTACCACGGCGCGGCGCCCAACCTGCCCGGCGGCTACAGCCGGCTCATCGATGGTGTCACGATCGGTCCTAAGGTCGGCTCCTGCGGCACCGCCGCCTGGCGCGGCCAAGCCGTGATCGTCGATGACGTGATGAGCGATCCGCTGTGGGAGGATTTCCGCGCCTTGATTGCCCCCTTCGGCTTCCGCTCCTGCTGGTCGACGCCGATCGCCACCGCGCAGAATAACGTGCTCGGCACTTTCGCGCTCTATTCCAGACAAGTCCGCCGTCCCACAGAGCACGAGATGAAGCTGGTGGCGCTCGCCACCCACATTGCCGGCATTGCCATCGAGCGCAAGCGTGTCGATGACCGCATCCACTTCATGGCCCATCACGACGATCTCACCGGCCTGCCGAACCGCGCCTTCCTGAAGGAACGGCTGGCGAATATTCTCGACCAGGCCCGGCGCAACAACCGCAAGGTCACCGTCGCCTATATCGATCTCGACAATTTCAAGGATATCAATGACGGCCGCGGCCACGCCGCCGGCGACGAGGTGCTGAAGGAAACCGCCGCCCGCATGGCCAACAGCGTCAGGGCATCCGATATGGTGGTGCGCCTCGGCGGCGACGAATTCCTCGTGGTGCTCGTCCATCAGTCGAGCCACGATGCCGGCATCACCCGCCGTCTGCGCGAGTTGCAGAAGGCCATCAACCGGCCGATCCGCAGCGACGGCGGCGAGATCACCGTCACTTCGAGCATCGGCGTCGCCGCCTTTCCCTTCGATGGCGCAACCTCGGAAGTGCTTCTCGCCAATGCCGACCGCGCCATGTACCGCGCCAAGGAACTCGGCCGCAACACATTGCAGCACCACGATGGCGGCAGTACGCCAGTCGGAATGCCGCTCGGCGAGCAGGAGGAATTGCACCAGGCGATCACCGGCGACCAGCTTTTCCTGCAATACCAGCCGCAGGTCGATGTCGCCACCGGCCGCATCACCGGCATCGAGGCGCTGGTGCGCTGGAACCATCCGGCCAAGGGCAGGGTGCCGCCGGTCAATTTCATCCCGCTTGCCGAAGAAACCGGCCTCATCGTTCCCCTCGGTCTGTGGGTGCTGAACGAGGCCTGCCGCCAGGCGCGCCTATGGCAGGATATGGGCCTGACGCCGCTGACGATCGCCGTCAACGTCTCCACCAAACAATTCGCCGATCCGGATTTTGCCACTCACGTCGCCGAGGCGCTGGAGCGCCACCGCCTGCAATCGCGCTGGCTGGAACTGGAGGTCACCGAAAGCGTGGTAATGCAGGATGCCGACCGCGCGCTCGCCATGATGGAATCGCTGCGGGCGCTTGGCGTGCGCCTGTCGATCGACGATTTCGGCTCCGGCTATTCCAGCCTGGCGGCACTGAAGACCTTCCCCTTCGACCGCCTGAAGATGGACCGTTCGCTGGTCGAAGCCCTGCCGGGCGACAAAACAGCCGTCGCCATCGCCTCGGCGGTGATTTCGCTGGCGCAGACGCTGAAGCTTTCGGTTCTCGCCGAAGGCGTCGAGACCGACGCCCAGATGGAGTTCCTGCGGCACGCGCGCTGCGAAGAGGCGCAAGGCTACCGCTTCTCCAAGCCGGTTTCGCCGGAAGAGATTCCGGCATTGCTGCGGGCGCGGGACCTCTGAGATTTAATCTCACAAGCCTGCCAATCGCCGCGATTTCTAAACACGAATGATATTGAGCCGCAGAGCGCTGACGACGGCCTGCGTTCTCGTCGTACATCCCAGCTTCTTGATGGCGCTGCCGATGTTATGGTTGACCGCATTCTCCGTGAGATCGAGAAGCTTCGCAATTTCATTGCCCTTCCTGCCGCCGGCAGTCAGCGTCAGGCAGTCCAGTTCGCCCCGCGTAAATTCGATGGGCTTGTGTTTCTCGTTCAATGTGAGTTGTGAAAGCCGGTCATAAATGAGTGTGGCGATAAACAGGAGCTTCGCCATTTCGATCATGTCGAAATTCCGTAGCCCAGAAATCGACATGGCGCCGCGTCCGCCCGCGGCATCGTGAACAGGAAAATAGGCGCCTTTTCCCATGCCGTACTGGTGGAACAGCTCGATGACCGTGGACTTCTTGCCTTCGCCACGATCGGTATTGATCGCTTCGACATCATAGTTGAACGGGCTGGTTGATCTCAGCATCCGCCGGATGACCGGACTGTCGATCATCAGATTATGGGCGTCATAATAATCCACCATTTCCGCCGGCCAGTTGGCAATGATTTTGGTTGCGCCTATTTCGACGAAGTCGACCGTGGGTAGCGTCATGATCAGGAAAGTATTCATTCCAAGGTCCTGAGTGAGGCCCTTCATATATTTGAACACTTCGTAATGCGTGTTGAAGCCTGCCGCGACTTCCTCAATTCGGTAGAATTCGGCCTCGAGCTTCATGTCTTTCTCCGATCAGCCGTTCGCACCCGGGCGCTTGGCAACTGGTGTACCCACCGAACACCGCCTGTCTCGGAAGTCGATTCCATACGCTCGAAGGCGGATGCAACTTTGCCGCCGCGGAGGAAGAATCGAACGGCCGCCAAGTACCGGAACACAAGCATAAAGGGGCGGGTAATACTTAACAAAAAGTAAACCAATCCTCGGGCTTTTGGGGACAGGCCAAGGTGAAAAATCCCCAACTTGACCTCCGAGATCCTCGCCGAGGGATATTCTACCGTCCTGGAGTCTCTCCAATGGAGAAGTTTAAGTAATTGATTTTAATTTGCTAATTTTGACAATTTCCCCTGGCGCGGAGGGCCGCGTCGCCGAGCGGTTCGGTTAATGGGTGCTTAATGAATTTAGCGGATTTTATTTTCAGGTTGCTCGTCCAGCGCAAGCCCGTGATGGGTCGCGGCAGTCATTCGTTCAGACCTGAGTAGGGGGAACAGCATGAAGAAAATAGCATTTGGTTTCGGATCTGATGCCAAGGCAATATTGGCGGCAATGAGCAGGTCACAGGCCATCATCGAGTTCGACCTCACCGGCAAAATTCTAACCGCCAATGCTAATTTCTGTGCCGCGCTCGGCTACAAGTTGTCTGAGATTGTCGGCCAACACCACAAGATATTCGTCGAGCCGGCGGACGCCGCGTCGGCCGACTATCGCGAGTTCTGGGCGAAGCTCGGCCGAGGCGAGTACGATCAGCGCCAGTACAAGCGCATCGGCAAGGGGGGCAAGGAAATTTGGATTGAGGCTTCCTATAACCCCGTCTTCAGCGGCGAAAAACCATACAAGGTCGTGAAATTCGCGACCGACATCACGAAGCAGAAGCTGCAAAGTGCTGAAGACGCCGGCAAATTGAACGCACTTTCGCGCGTCCAGGCGGTTATCGAGTTCACACCGAAGGGCGAGATTCTGTCGGCGAACGAGAATTTCTTGTCGGCTCTCGGCTATCAGATTGCGGAGATCACCGGTCGCCACCATTCCATGTTTTGCGAAAATGCTTACGTCAACAGTGACGAATATCGGCGGTTCTGGGAGCGTCTGTCGGGTGGGGAGTTCGTCGCGGATGAGTTTCTGCGCATAGGCAAGGGCGGAAAAAGGATCTATATCCAGGCCTCCTACAATCCGATTTTCGACATGAACGGCAGGGTATTCAAGGTTGTCAAGTTCGCGACCGACGTCACTGCCCGCGTGAACAATGTCGATCAGCTGGCAGGATCGTTGATGGCCCTGTCTGGCGGAGATTTGACCCAGGAAGTCGCAACACCGTTCATTCCCACACTGGAGAAACTCCGGACCGACTTCAACGCTGCGGCTACCAAGCTCCGCGAAGCGATGCAGGTCGTCGCCCAAAATGCAACGGGTATCGCTGCCGGAGCTCAGCAAATTCGTTCCGCGTCGGACGATTTGTCAAAGCGCACGGAACAGCAAGCCGCTTCCGTCGAGGAAACCGCAGCTGCGCTTGAAGAGATCACCACAACGGTTTCCGATTCCAGCAGCCGCGCCCAGGAAGCCGGCCAGTTGGTGCGAAGGACCCGCGAAAATGCCGAGCGCTCCGGAGCGGTGGTCCGCAGCGCGGTCGAGGCGATGGGGAAGATCGAAACATCGTCCGCGGAAATCGGCAATATCATCGGCGTCATCGACGAGATTGCGTTTCAGACCAATCTATTGGCGCTTAACGCAGGCGTCGAGGCGGCACGCGCCGGCGACGCCGGCAAAGGGTTTGCGGTCGTAGCGCAAGAAGTTCGCGAGCTTGCTCAGCGATCAGCCAAAGCGGCAAAAGAGATCAAGGAGCTCATCATCGCATCCAACGAGCATGTGAAGAGCGGGGTGACCCTCGTTGGCGAAACCGGCAAGGCCTTGGAGGAAATTGTCGCCCAGGTTCAGCAGGTCAACGGCAATGTTCTCGCGATCGTCGAAAGCTCGAAGGAGCAGGCGACGGGATTGAAGGAAATCAACACCGCCGTAAACACCATGGACCAGGGTACGCAGCAGAATGCAGCCATGGTCGAGGAATCGACGGCAGCCGCCCATAGTCTCGCCAGAGAGGCTGACGCGCTCTTCCAGCTGTTAGGGCAGTTCAACATCGGCGGCCTGGCCTCACGACAACCACGCCCCGTTGTGGCAACTCCAGCTTCCAAGCCCGTCGCATCGCCACCGCGCGCAATGGCTGCGAAGGTGAGCGCCGCCTTCCATGGCAATGCGGCAATTGCCGGCGGCGACTGGCAGGAGTTCTGAGACCGGGCGCGGCGGTTCCTCATTTCATAGCCTTGCCGATCGCTTCGATCTCGTTCGTCCAGATGCCTGCCGCATAATTCTGCGGCAGGCGCGCCAGGAGCGCGGGGTCGTCGATGCCGGCGGAAAAATCGCTACCGCGATAGGGGCCGAGCACGAAGACCTCAGTTCCGGCATCCTGCATCCGGTTGAGAAAACGGTCCGGCCAGCCCCAGAGCCATGGCGCAATATTGATCGGCACCAGCATCATGGCGTGTCTGCAGGCATCCGGCGGCAAGCCGGTCCAGCCATAGCCGATGTAGCCGGTAAGGCAGGTCTTCAGGCTCTTGCGCGAGGCGGTCTTGAGATCGGGCACGAGCCGGCGCAGGACATCGATCGGCTCGTCGCCGCCATAAACGATGATCTGAGCCCGTCGCTCAGTGGAAAGCCCGTTCAGCACGGCTGCGAGCTTTTCACCCTCGGATGGATCACGGCTCTTGACGTTGATGAGGAAGCGCCGATCGGGAAAAGTCGAAAGCACCTCGGCAAGCGTCGGCATCATGCCGATGCCGCGGCCGCGAAACGGAAACGTCTGGCCGCCATCGGCGGTATAGCCGTAGCCAATGTCGAGCTTTCGCATCTCCGCCATCGAATGCTCGCGCGTGACGCCGCGGCCGTCGGTGCGGCAGTCGAGCGTCCAGTCGTGAAAGACGGCGAAAGCGCCGTCCGTCGTCGGATGCACGTCGATCTCGACAATATCGGCGCCGGCAGCAAAGCCTGCCTGCATCGAGCGGATGGTGTTTTCGAGGTAATCATGTTTCGGCGGCAGCATGCGGCTCGCCGTGCAGGTATCGTTCTTCAGATCGGTCTCGTCGAACCGCTGGGCAATGCCGCGATGGGCGAGTAGTTCAGGCTTTCCCGGACGCTGCTCCGCCAGAAGGCTGGTATTGTTGAGGTAGATGCCGGCCGCGGCCAGTGCGATTGCGCCGGCGCAATAGAAAAGCTTCCTGCCCAATGCCGCTCCTCCTGATTGCACCTAGAGATTCAACAGCTAGAAAGCGATTCTGGTTGTTCTTGGGCTCTTTTCCGGCTTTTCTATGCCAATGGCTTATATGCCGGAAAGGATTGTCATCGCGATGGAACAACAGGACGACGAGCTCATCCATTTCGAAGCGCATGGCGCGGCCGCCTTGCCGCCGGCCGCCGTCGAAGGTCATGTTGGGCGGGACGGCGCCCGCATCTGGTATGCGACCTATGGCGACGGCCCGCCGGTCATCCTGCTGCATGGCGGCCTCGGACATAGCGGCAACTGGGGCTACCAGGTCCCGGCGCTCCTCAGCAGCGGCCGCCGCGTTGTGCTGATCGACAGCCGCGGCCATGGAAGAAGCACCCGCGATTCCCGCCCCTATACCTATGAGTTGATGGCGGCGGACGTTCTCGCCGTCATGGACGATCTCTCTCTCGAAAGGGCGGCCTTCGTTGGCTGGAGCGATGGCGCCTGCATCGCTTTGATCCTCGCCATGACGGCGCCGTCGCGTGTCGAGGGCGTCTTCTTCTTCGCCTGCAACATGGATCCGAGCGGCACGCTGGAATTCGTCCCGACCCCGGTCATCGACCGCTGTTTCAGCAGGCATGCCAGGGATTATGCCGCATTGTCCGCGACGCCGGACGATTTTCAGCCCTTCGTCGAGGCGGTCAGCCTGATGATGCGGACGGAGCCGAATTATCAGGCTGCCGATCTCGCCAGGGTCGACGTATCGGTCGCCATCGCCCTCGGCGAGCACGACGAATTCATCAAGCCCGAGCACGCCGAATATCTTGCCCGCGGCATTCCCAACGCGCAGATGATCTATCTCACGGGCGTCAGCCATTTTGCGCCGCTGCAGCGGTCGGCGGAGTTCAACGCCGCGGTGTTGTCCTTCCTTGACGACATCGGCACACAAAAAAATGAAGACTTGCGGCGTTGAGCCGCGGCAGCGGAATTTCTTAAGAATTCGGTAACTTTTTCGTATCGGCAAACGTAGGATCCTCTGGGAAGGATTCGTTTGTCGTTCGTTCACGGAAACCTTCGGGCCGCCGCCCACCCATGCGACTTCCTATGCATGGGCGGATTGTGCGGTTCGATGGCCGGTGCTCGATCCGCGGCTCCCCCGCTTGAATTGAGAAGGCCAGGGAGCCGGAATGATCAGCATCGATATGGAAGAAAGAATTTCGATCGCGCGCAAATCGCTGAATGACGCCATGGGTTTTCAGGCGTCGGGAGATCTCGAAAGCGCCGAGAAAGCCTATGTCAGAGTCCTGCACAAGGACTATCGCACGATAGATATTCTACCGCTCCTGGCGGGTGTCGTCGCAAAGAGAGGCGATGACGAAACCGCTCTCTACTACTGGAATAAACTGCTCGGCCTCAATCCCGGCCATCTCGTCGCCCTCATGGAAAAAGGTGCGCTGCTGCGCCGGCTCGGCCGGTCGGCGGAAGCGGTCGGCTGTTATGAGATGGCGCGTGGCCTGTCACCGGAAAATCCTGTCGTGCGCAACAACCTCGCCGTGGCGCTCGCCGATTCGGGCCGGCAGCCGGAGGCGCTTGCCGAGTTTCGTCATGTTCTGCGGCTGCAGCCGGACAATATCAACGCCTGGCATCAGATAAGGCGCATCTCTTCATCGATCGTACCCTTCTGGCACATCGCCATGATGAACGACACCAGACGCAACGACGCTTTCGAAGCGGCGATCCGCCGTGCCATAGAGCTGCGCGGAGCCGACGCGCAGATCCTCGATATCGGCGCCGGCAGCGGCCTGCTGTCGATGATGGCGGCGCGCGCCGGCGCTACCAATATCGCGACCTGTGAGACTGTGGCTGTCATCGCGCAGACCGCGGAGCGGATCATCGCTGCCAATGGTTATCGCGAACAGATCGATATCTTCGAAAAGCCCTCGACCGAACTTTCTGTCGGCAGGGAGATGAAAGCTCGCGCCGACATTCTGATTTCCGAGATCCTTTCGAGCGATCTCCTGGCCGAAGACGTGCTGAAAACCTTCGAGGACGCCCACGCCCGACTGGTCCGCGAGGACGCTATCGTCATTCCACGCGCCGCCGCTGCCATGGGCTGCCTGGTTGCCAGCGAAACGCTCTCGAACTATGCCCATGTCGGCGAGGTCTGCGGCTTCGACATGTCGCAGTTCAATGCGCTCGCCCCGCTGCGTCTGCCGGTTCACGGTACGATGACCGAGTGGACCAGGCTTTCGGATGATTTCGAGATCGCCACAGTGGATCTCACCGCTCGCAAACATACTGCTGCGTTGCGTAAGATATCGGTGCCTGTTCAGGCAAACGGCACCGCAGTCGGGGTCGTCCAGTGGATGAAAGTCGATCTGATCGAAGGCGTGGTTTTTAGCAATCACCCCGACGACTATCATGATGGCGGCTGGCTCCAGGTTCTTCACACCTTCCCGCAGCCGGTAGACGTCCGTGCTGGGACGTCACTGGACATGCTGGTTGGCCACGACAGAACGAGCCTGCTGATGACGCCGGTCGTCTGAGCAACCGGCTTGCGTCACCGCCAAGGAGATCATCATGGCCGTCTTGAGGAAAGGCGGCCATTGACGTTACTGTCCGAATTGTTTCGACCAGCGTCCGATGGAGTCGAGCTTATGCATTGCGCGTTTCCGGCGCATTCGACAATCCCTGTTTCCGCCCTCTGGCCTCGCGTCCATTTCCCGCTATCTCTCGTTTCATGAGACCTGATGCGCTGCTCTATCCTGCCCCCGAAGGGCTCTATTGTCCGGAAGGCGGCTTTTATGTCGACCCGGTGCGGCCAGTTGAGCAGGCGCTCGTCACCCATGGCCATTCCGACCATGCCCGGCCGGGCCATGTGAACGTACTTGCCACCCGCCAGACGCTCGACATCATGCGCCTGCGTTACGGCGAGGGTTTCTGCGCCAGTGAGCAGGCGGCGGCCTTCGGCGAGGAACTGCTGGTCAACGGCGTCAAGGTGAGCTTCCATCCCGCCGGCCATGTGCTCGGCTCGGCCCAGATCGCCATCGAGAAGAGCGGCACCCGCATCGTCGTCTCGGGCGACTACAAACGCCGCCCCGACCCGACCTGCGCGGCCTACGAGCCGGTCCCCTGCGATGTCTTCATCACCGAGGCGACCTTCGGCCTGCCGGTCTTTCATCATCCGGATCCGATGGACGAGATCGGCAAACTGCTGGCCTCACTCAGGCAATTTCCCGAGCGCACCCATCTCGTCGGCGCCTATGCGCTCGGAAAGGCGCAGCGCGTCATCAGGCTGCTGCGCGATGCCGGTTATGCCGAACCGATCTATATCCACGGCGCCATGGAAAAACTCTGCGACTATTATGTCGAACAAGGGATCGATCTCGGCGAGCTGCTGCCGGCCACCGTCGAAAGCCGTGACAAATCCGCCTTCAAGGGTGCCGTCGTCATCGGCCCGTCATCGGCCTTCGCCGACCGCTGGGCCCGCCGCTTCAACGAGCCGCTGCCGGCCTTCGCCTCCGGCTGGATGATGGTGCGCCAGCGCGCCAGACAGCACGGCGTCGAACTGCCGCTCGTCATCTCCGATCATTGCGACTGGCCGGAACTGACGGAAACCATTCGGGAACTGCACCCGGCCGAGGTCTGGGTGACCCATGGCCGCGAGGAGGCGCTGGTGCGCTGGTGCCAGCTGCAGGGCATCAAGGCCAAACCGCTGCATCTGGTCGGTTATGAGGATGAGGCAGATTGAGGCGATGAGCGGCACCCTGGATCAAAACCCCTCCCCAACCCCTCCCCAAAAGGGGGAGGGGCTTAACCTGCCGCATCGTCTCGCGATGAAATCACCGAAAACGCTGCGGTCGAAGGAGGACAAGGCAGTGCCGCATATTAGCCCCTCCCACCTGTGGGGAGGAGTTGGGGAGGGGTCTTTCCCCGGAATGCGGAGGTCAAGATGAAAGCCTTCGCCGACCTCCTCGACCGCCTGGTCCTCACCCCCAGCCGCAACGGCAAGCTGAAGCTGCTCACCGATTATTTCCGCGACACGCCGGACCCGGACCGCGGCTACGGTCTGGCCGCCATCGCCGGCACGTTGGAGGTGCGCAACGTCAAGCCCGCCATGCTGCGCGAACTGGTGCTGGAGCGCATCGACGAGGTGCTGTTCCGCTATTCCTATGACTATGTCGGCGATCTCGCCGAAACCATCTCGCTCGTCTGGGATAATGAGCAGGATATCGACCGCTCGGCCCTTTCGCAGCCGCGTCTCGGCGAAGTCGTCGCCGGCATGAACGCGCTCGGCCGCACCGAAGTGCGCGGCTTCGTCCGCGATCTGCTCGACCGGCTGGATCCGTCCGGCCGCTTCGCCTTCATCAAGCTGGCGACCGGTGCCATGCGCATCGGCGTTTCCGCCCGGCTTGCCAAGCAGGCGTTGGCCGACCTCGGCGATAGGGACGTCACCGAGATCGAAACCCTCTGGCACGGCCTGCAGCCGCCCTATGAGACGCTGTTCGCATGGCTGGCGGCTAGCGGCGAAAAGCCGGTGCTGGCCACCCCGGCGATCTTCCATTCGGTCATGCTCGCCAATCCGGTGGAGGAGGGGGATCTCACCAGTCTCGATCCGGCGAGTTATGCCGCCGAATGGAAATGGGACGGCATCCGTGTCCAGCTCTCCCGCTCCGGCGATCGGCGCAAGATCTATTCCCGCTCCGGCGACGACATATCTGGCGCCTTTCCCGATATTCTCGAGGCAATCAGTTTTTCCGGCGTCGTCGATGGCGAGTTGCTGGTCGGCGGCACCGCGCGCTCCAACAGCCCGACCCGAACCTTTTCCGACCTGCAGCAGCGGCTGAACCGCAAGACGGTGACGGCAAAGATGCTTGCCGACTACCCGGCCTTCATCCGTACCTATGATCTGCTTTTCGACGATGAGGAGGATGTTCGCGGCCACCCCTATATCGATCGCCGCGACCGGCTGGCCGAGATCATCGATCGCGCCCCCCACGACCGTTTCGACCTCTCGCCGCTCGTGCCGTTCTCGTCGTGGGACGAACTTGACCGTCTCCGTGCCGCCCCGCCCGATCCGGTCATCGAGGGCGTGATGATCAAGCGCCGCGACAGCGTCTACCAGGCCGGCCGCATGAAGGGGCCCTGGTTCAAGTGGAAGCGCAATCCCTATAATGTCGATGCGGTGCTGATGTATGCCCAGCGCGGCCACGGCAAGCGCTCCAGCTACTATTCCGATTTCACCTTCGGCGTCTGGGCCGATGACGAGGACGGTGAACAGCTGGTGCCCGTCGGCAAGGCCTATTTCGGTTTCACCGATGCCGAACTCGAAGTGCTCGACAAGTTCGTGCGCAACAATACCACCGAACGTTTCGGCCCGGTGCGGGCGGTGCGCGCCGACAAGGATTTCGGCTTCGTCGTCGAAGTGGCCTTCGAAGGCATCAACCGCTCGACCCGGCATAAATCGGGTGTCGCCATGCGCTTCCCCCGCATCGCCCGCCTTCGCCCCGACAAACCCAGCTACGAGGCCGACCGGCTGCGCACGCTGATCGCCATGATCGACGCCAAGCCGGGGTGAGGGCCAATATCCTGTGCAACAATGCCGCAGGACGATATTTTCAACACGATGTGTATTGGCGGCAACGATCTTCCGGTGCAAATCTCGCGTGCCGGGGAAATGATTTGGGTGCTGCGTTATGAGCTCGAATGAACGGAATTCCTTTTTCCTCCAACGCCGTGCCGTGCTGGCCGGTCTTGCCGGCGCACTCGTCCTGCCGCAAATGGCAGCGGCGTTCGACGTTCCGGATGAACCGCGGCTTGCCAAGCGCGATTATGCCAAGGTCCGCCACCATTTCCGCACCAAGCTTTTGCAGAAGGGCCCGGCGCCCGACAAATACGAACTGCTGAGCGCACCTGCCGACGCCGACAAGATCTTCTATCGCTCGGGATACGGCGAGCTGGAACTGGCCGCTTGGGTCTCGAAGTACAAGCGTGAGCGCGTCGGCAAGCCGGCTGTGCTCTTCCTGCACGGCGGCAACGCCATGGGCGCCGGCCACTGGCAGCTGATGAAACCCTATATGGATGCCGGTTATATCGTGATGATGCCGTCGCTGCGCGGCGAAAACGGCCAGATGGGCAATTTCTCCGGCTTCTACGACGAGGTCGACGACGTTCTCGCCGCCACCGAGCGCCTGGCGCATCTGCCGGGTGTCGATTCGGGGCGCCTGTTCATCGCCGGCCACAGCATCGGCGGCACGCTGACCATGCTGACGGCGATGAGCACCCAGAAATTCCGCGCCGCCGCGCCGATATCGGGCAACCCCGACGCATTCCGCTTCTTCAACCGCTATCCCCAGGATATCCGCTTCGACGACAGCAATACGCGTGAATTCGAGGTGCGTTCAGCACTGTGTTACGCCCACAGCTTCAAATGTCCGGTCCGTGTCGTCCATGGCACGGAGGAGCCGCATTTCAACGACCGCGCCGATCTGCTGGCCCGCCGCGCCCGCGCCAACGGCGTGCATATCGAGACCGAAACCGTCGCCGGCAATCACACCTCGGCGCTGCCGGCCGAGATCGAACAGAGCATCCGCTTCTTCCATGGAGTTGCGGCCTGATTTTTTGCCGCCGCTTCAAATACAGGCCCGTTAGGCCTATATTCCCGGCATGAAGACGGACGCAGAGAGCATGGTTGTGCCGAACGACTTCCCCGAGCTGAAATCGCTCGTCTGGAATCGCGATCCCGCGCGCGCGATACCTGCCTGCGAGGCTTTCGCGCTGTATGAACGCAACTGGCGTTTCGTCGATACCGGCCGGCTGACTGAGCGGGAGATGCGGCTGATCCGCGAACTGGCTGCCGCCTACGGCAACGGTGTTCTGCTCGTCTCCTGATTTTCCGTTTCTTTATCCTTCGCCTTTAAGCTTGGGCAGAAACCAGGTGGCCATCATGGAATTCAGACGTTCCGAACATCGCACCATCGCTGCGGCCCTTCGGCTGATGAAGGCGGATTTTTTTCTGGCCAACAAGTGTTGGTTTGCCGGCGGAACAGCCATTGTCATGCTTCTCGACGAATACCGGCTGTCGCTCGACGTCGATTTTCTCTGTGCGGATAGCGAAGGATATCGCGTCTTGCGCACGGCGGCGGTCGAAAGCGGCGTGGGAGCGTTTTTTGGGGAGCCGGTCACGACGCTCAGGGACTTCAGGACGGACCAGTACGGCGTGCGGACGGTCCTTGCCCTCGACGACCAGCCTATTCGCTTCGAAATCGTGCGCGAGGCGCGGATCGCTCTTGAAGGCGCTTTCGATTCGCGGCTGAATGTTTCAATTCTGTCGCTGCCTGATTTGTTTACCGAAAAACTGCTCGCCAACGCTGACCGCTGCCAGGACAGGGCTGTCGCCTACCGTGATGCTATCGACCTCGGCATGCTTCTCACCCGCTACACGGAGATTCCCGCTGCCGCCGTTTTGAAGGCGACGCAAGCTTATGGGCAAGACATTGAACGCAAGATCGGTTGGGTCATCACCAGACTTGAGGACGAGACCGAATTGAGACATGCCGCAAGCGTTCTACAGATGGACGGCGATCTTGCCGTGCGGGCAATCGCCGCCCTTCGTGGCGAGGCGCAGCGGCTCTGGTTGTTTTAATCTCCCGGCTTTCCCGCCCGCCATCAACACCAGCCTCGCGCCAGCCGCGAATGCCATCGTCCCGGCAGATGTCGCTGTCTTGCCGACCGTTGATAAGGGTGGTTCCATGAATTTTCTGCGCCGGGTCTTCCCGATTGCCGGGCTGGTGGTGGTCGTTGCGTCGCTGAGCGCCTGCAACATCCTCATTCCCGATGTCGCCGCCGATTCGCCCGCCCGTTTCGTCCAGGAAACTTCGCCGGTCTTCTATCAGCCGCCCGGCGTCGATCCGCGCCGGGTGCGGCCGATCCCCGATCAGCCGGTGCCGCAGACGCGCGAGCTCTACAAGACCCAGTTCCATCAGACTTACGGCCTGCCGGTCACCAATCCGGTGCACATGGCGATGTATGGTGCGCTTCGCGATGAGGATTTCACCCTGCCGGCCATCCCCGTCAGCCGTGTGCAGCCGCAGTTCCTGCGCCAGGAGGTCGACTACCAGACCACCGAGCGTCCCGGCACCGTGGTCGTCGATACAAAGGCGCATTACCTCTATTTCGTCGAAGCGAACGGCAAGGCGATGCGTTATGGCGTCGGCCTCGGCCGCGATGGTTACGCCTGGTCCGGCCGCGGCGTCATCCAGTGGAAACAGAAATGGCCGCGCTGGACACCGCCGGTGGAAATGGTCTCACGCCAGCCCGAGGTTCGCCCCTTTGCTGCGGAAAACGGTGGCATGAACCCGGGTCTCCAGAACCCGCTCGGCGCCCGCGCCATGTATATCTTCAAGGAGGGGCAGGATACGCTCTATCGTATCCACGGCACGCCCGACTGGCAGTCGATCGGCAAGGCCACCTCGTCGGGCTGCGTGCGCATGCTGAACCAGGACGTCGTCGATCTCTATGACCGCCTTCCTGCCAAGGCGGAGATCGTTGTGATGTAGCGCTGCAACAGCGCCGCCGATATCGTCCGCCCAAGGCCGGACACGTCTGCGTGAAGCTATGGTTTATTTGGCGCAAGCCGATAGATCTTCTGATGTTGTTATCTCGGATTCCCGCATCAGAGGAAATCAGTCCCGCGTCATGAGCTTCGATAGACATCTTTCCCGCCGCAGCTTTCTTTCCTTTTCGGCATTGACAGCAGTATCCGCGCTCACCGGCTGCGCCTCTTCGGCCAATACGGTAACATCGGGCGATACGACGATCACCTACCGTTCGCCCATGCGCCTGTTCCAGTCCCCGGAAGCGTCGAGCACGCCGAGCGGGGCCGAGCTTGCCGTCATGTATGGCCCCGTCGAGGACGGCGGCTTTCTCATCCCTGCCGTTCCCTACGAGCAGATCGACCCGCGCTATTATCGCCAGCGCGTCCTCGATCCCACCGGCCAGCCCCCCGGCACCATCGTCGTCGATACGCCGTCGCGCTTCCTCTATCTCGTCCAGGGTGACGGCATGGCGATGCGTTATGGCGTCGGCATCGGTCGCGAGGGTTTCGCCTGGCAGGGCTCAGGCGTCATCCAGTGGCGTCAGAGATGGCCGCGCTGGAAGCCGCCGAACGAGATGGTCGCCCGCCAGCCGGAACTCGTCAAATATTCGATCGAGAACGGCGGCATGGAGCCGGGCCTGAAGAACCCGCTCGGCGCCCGCGCGCTCTACATCTTCTCGAACGGGGAAGACACGCTCTACCGCCTGCACGGCAATCCCGACTGGCGCTCGATCGGCAAGGCAGTCTCTTCGGGCTGCGTGCGGCTGCTGAACCAGGATATCATCGATCTCTACGATCGCGCTCCGACGAAAGCGCCGATCGTCGTCTTGCAGTAATGTCACCGAGGCGGCCGTCAACCAGCCGCCTCGGATTGCTCCGTTTTCCCCGGTGAAACGGCCCGTTTTGCGCCCGCGAGAGATTTATTTTTCAAAAAACCATTGCTTAATTCGCTAAATATCCTACATGGTGCGTATCGAATTGCTTGCGACCTTTGTCCACGCGCTGAAGCGCTCCGTCAGATATCCTCTCAACATCGATACGGCTTGTCGGACATTCCGCAGGCGAAACACAAACGGTTGAAAAGGAGATCGTTATGAATTCAGGCGTCGTCAAGTGGTTCAATGGCACCAAGGGTTTTGGCTTTATTCAGCCCGATGATGGTTCTACGGACGTTTTTGTCCATATTTCAGCGGTCGAACGCGCCGGTATGCGCGAACTCGTTGAAGGTCAGAAGATCCGCTACGATCTCGTCCGCGACAAGAAGTCCGGCAAGAATTCGGCCGATAACCTTCAGGCCGCATGATTTGTCATTCGCCTGTGCTGACCATAATGGCAGCGAAATGGCTGAGTGACTGGAAGAGGTCGGGTGCCAACCCGGCCTTTTTGCTTTGACCGCTGGGCTTTTCCGAATGACCCCGGTCGTTCTTGAATGACCTCGTTCTGATTGACCAGTGAGCAGCCGAAAGTCGAAGGGACGCTGAAATGGGCAGACCAAACTATAAGATCGGCGATATGATCGTGCTGAAATCCGGTCTTACCCGCACGGCGAAGGCCGACAAGCGCTGCCGGATCGCCAGCATTCTGCCCAACGATCACGGGCATGTGCAATATCGCGTCCGCTTCGACGCGGAAAATTTCGAACGCCGCATTACTGAGGCCGATATCGATACCGGGGAATCGCCATCCAGAGCTCCCCTGGAGATAGCGGCCAAGTCCGGCGGCGCAGAGCCCTGGCTGAAGTTTTCGAGCATCAGAACGGGCAAGTAGTTTCGCCGTTTCATTATTGACAGTGCGGCCTCGCCGCCGTGACAGGAAGGATATCACTTTGCAGGTACTCGTCAGGGATAACAACGTCGATCAGGCGCTCCGCGTGCTCAAGAAGAAGATGCAGCGGGAAGGCCTTTTCCGAGAAATGAAGGCGCGCAGCGCTTTTGAAAAGCCGTCCGAGAAGCGCGCCCGCGAAAAGGCCGAGGCCATTCGCCGCCAGCGCAAGCTTGCCCGCAAGAAGCTGCAGCGCGAAGGCCTGCTGCCGGCACCGAAGAAGGTTCTCCGCGCCCGCTAACCCGGCCGTGGAATCACGGCCCGGCCGCTGCATCGCGGCCAACGTGGAAGCACGGTCCGTCCGTGGAATCGCGTGCTAACGCGGAATCACGGCTGACTGGCGAATCACGGCTTGGCCGCGGAATTGCGGCCAGCTGTGGGATCATGGCCTAGCCGCACAATCGCGGCTTTCGACCATGAAACCATGGTTCAGCCGTGAATCGCGCCTAAATCAGCCGTCATCACCTGAGAAAGGGGCACATGACCGCCACCAAGGGAGAATTCTTCAATCCCGCCAAGCTTTCGTCTCGCGACAAGGCGGAAGCGACCGATCACACGGCGCGCGCCATTATCGCGGCCGAGGCCTCGGCCCGTGACAAGAAGACGGAAAAGTTGAAGGCCCTGCGTCTGCAGCAGGAGGCTGAGGCCGGACCTGAAGCAGCGCCCGCAAAGAAGCGCCGGTCGCCGGCCAAGGCGGCTGTGAAGCGGCCGTGATCCTCGGCCGCAGAACCGTTAGGCTATCCCTCTTAGACTAACCGGGCGGATGCGGTCAGCCGCCGCCCGTGCCGGCTCGGCCGAGATTGCCTCGCAGCCGATGCAGCATGTCGCGCATCGCGGCCATTTCCTCGAGCGTGCAGCCGGCGGCTTGCCCGATCGCCGTCATGATCGTATCGATCTCCCCTTTCATTGACTGACCTTCCGGGGTTAGCGACACGATCACCTGCCGCTCGTCGCGCAGGTCGCGGATGCGCTTGATCAGTCCGTTCTGTTCCAGCCGCTTCAGCAGTGGCGACAGCGTGCCGGAATCGAGATCCAGCTGCTCGCCGATCGTCTTCACCGGCAGCTCGCCGCGTTCCCACAGCACCAGCATCACAAGATACTGCGGATAGGTCAGGCCGACCCTGTCGAGAATCGGCTTGTAGGCGCGGGTGAAAGCATGCGCCGTCGCGTAGACCGCAAAGCACAACTGCTTTTCCAGCCGCTTTTCCTCCTGCGGTATCTCCATCGTCTTTATCGTGTGCGCTTTCATATCCATCATCCCTGAGGTCCGATTGTCCTCTTTTCGAATTCGAAATGCAATTTGCAAAATTCACTTGCGTACAATTTAATTGTGCAATATTAAAAGTCCAGCCCCAAACGACGGGCCAATCAAAGGAGATCGTCATGCCTATTCTCTATACGACCAAAGCCTCTGCCACCGGCGGCCGCGCTGGCCGCGCCGTTTCCGAAAACGGCGTTCTGGACGTGACGCTGACCGTTCCGAAGGAACTCGGCGGCGATGGCGCGACCGGCACCAATCCCGAGCAGCTCTTCGCCGCCGGCTACTCCGCCTGCTTCCTCGGTGCTTTGAAATTTGTCGCGGGCCAGCAGAAGGTCAAGATTCCGGAGGACACGACGGTCTCCGCCAAGGTCGGCATCGGCCCGCGTGAAGATGGCACCGGCTTCGGCATCGAAGTGGCGCTCACGGTAAACATCCCCGGTCTCGACCGCGAAACCGCCGAAAAGCTCGCCGCCGCCGCCCACATCGTCTGCCCCTACAGCCACGCCATGCGCACGTCCACCGAAGTTCCGGTCACAGTTGCCTGATCGATTCTAAAGGGAGCGGCAGCCCTATCGGCTGCCGCGACCTCGCGGGACAGGAGGCGTATCCTATTCAGCCGCTGCCTCTTCGCCATGACGGGAGCGGCGGGGCGAGGGTGCCGATTTCGGGATCTCTGCCGTCATCGATGACAGCGCCTGCAGATCGCCGCGCAGCCGCGTGCAGTTGCCATCCGGCAGTGTGCCATCAATCCCCGCATGCGTGCTCTCCCAGATTGGCAGTGCCCTTGCCAGTGCCGCCTTGCCTTCGCCGGTGAGGACAAGCAGCCGGCCACGTCTGTCCCTCGGATTCTCCACCACTGTCACCCAGCCCTTGCGCTGTAGCGGCTTCAGCGCCGCCGTCAGCGTCGTCTGGTCCATGGCCAGCAAGGCAGCGACCGGTCCCATCGGCGGCGGCTCCGGCCGGTTCAGCGACATCAGCAATGAAAACTGCCCGTTAGTCAGCCCGGCCGGCCTCAGTGCATCGTCGAACAGCCGGGCAAGCGCCCGCGCCGCGCGCTGCACATGCAGGCAGAGGCAGGTGTCGCGCACCAGCAGCGTCGTGGAAAAGGGAATCTCGATCGAATTTGACATGCTTCATTTCTATTGATATCAATGTAATTAGTCAAGGAGAAGGAGATGAGCCGGCTTCACCGGCAGGCGCCGGAGGAGGGCGCATTTCATGCAGAATGAAGTTGTTTCCCGCGAGGAATGGCTCGAAGCCCGCCGTGCACTTCTGGCAAAAGAAAAAGAGGCGACGAGGCTGCGCGATAGCGTCAACGTCGCGCGCCTGGCGCTGCCCTGGGTGAAGGTCGACAAGGATTATGTCTTCGAAACGCCTGAAGGCAGGAGGTCGCTAGCCGATCTCTTCGACGGCCGCAGCCAGTTGCTGATCTACCATTTCATGCTCGGCCCGGATTGGGATGCCGGCTGCCCCGGCTGCTCCTTCCTGTCGGATCATGTCGACGGCGCCTTGCCGCATCTGAACCATCACGACGTCACCTGGGTCGCCGCCTCACGCGCGCCGCTCGACAAGATCGCCGCCTACAAAAGCCGCATGGGCTGGAAATTCCCCTGGGTCTCGTCCTTCGGCAGCGATTTCAATTTCGATTATCACGTCTCTTTCAGCCCAGAGGATCTTGCCAAAGACAATGTCTTTTACAATTTCACTCCCATGCTGCCGGCTGATGCCAATGACGAACTGCCGGGTCTCAGCGCCTTCTACCGCAATGACAAGGGCGAAGTCTTCCATACCTATTCGAGTTATGCCCGCGGCCCGGAGGAATTGATCGGCACCCTGATGATCCTCGACCGGGCGCCGAAGGGCCGCAACGAGGACAGCACGATGAATTTCGTGCGCCGCCACGACGAATACGACGAGGCTGCCAAGACGCCATCCTGCTGTCACTGAAATAAGGCCAACATCATGCAAGGGAGAGAAGGATGTTGAAGACCGCTGAAGTGCTGAAGGAACATTCCTTCCTGGAAAGGCTGATCGGCGAATGGACCGTCACCGCACCGGAAATGTCCGGCGACGAGCCCTGGACCGAAGCCGTCCGCTCGCTGCATGGCATCTGGTGGGTTGCCGAAGGCACCGGCCGCATGCCGGATGGCAAGCAAGGCACCAGCATCCTGACGCTCGGCTATAACGCCGCCAAAGGCAAATATGTCGGCAGCTGGATCGGCAGCATGATGGACTATATGTGGGTCTACGAGGGTGAACTCGACGCCTCGGGCAACGTGCTGGATCTCTATACCACAGGGCCCGACTTCAACAGCGAAGGGCTTGCCGATTACCGCGAGCAGATTGCCTTCGTCGACGCCGATCACCGCACCTTCATCTCCAGCGTCAGGCAGCCGGATGGTGCCTGGAAACAGTTCATGGAAGCGCATTACACCCGCAAGACCTGACAATCACGGCGCTCAAGCCTAAAGGGAGAGTATGATGTCTGAGACGCATGGAAAGTTCATCTGGTGCGAGTTGATGACCCCCGACACATCGGCTGCCGCGAAATTCTACAGTTCGGTCGTCGGCTGGAGCACTTCCGAAATGCAAGTGGAGGGCATGCCGCCCTATACGATCTTCGAGGCGAATGGCATCGGCGTCGCCGGCCTGATGGAATTTCCGGCCGAACTCGAGGGCAAGGGCATCCCGCCGAACTGGACGGGTTATGTCGATGTCGACGACGTTGACCAGTCGGCCAAGGATTTCGCCGCCAATGGCGGTTCGGTCCGCCGTCCGCCGGACGATATCCCGAGTGTCGGCCGTTTCGCCGTCGTCGCCGATCCGCATGGGGCAGTGCTCTGCATCATGACGCCGGCGCCGATGGACAAAACCTGGCCGGAACTAGCCCCCGATGCGCCCGGCAATATCGGCTGGCATGAACTCTATGCCGGCAACGGCAAAGACGCTGTCTCCTTCTATTCCAAGCTGTTCGGCTGGACGAAGGACAGCGAAATGGACATGGGTCCAATGGGCGTCTACTACCTCTTCGCCCACAACGGCAAGCAGATCGGCGGCATGATGACCAAGCCGGAAAACATCCCGATGCCGTTCTGGAGCTATTATTTCATCGTGCCGACCCTCGATGCCGCGATTGAACGCGTCACCTCAGGCGGCGGCAAGGTCGTCCACGGCCCGATGGAAGTCCCCGGCGGCAGCTGGATCATCCAGGCCATGGACCCACAAGGCGCCTTCTTCTGCCTGGTCGCACCGAAGCGGTAGTTTTGGGCTGCTTTTGGCGTCGTGCCACCGGCCCCCTCATCCGCCCTCACGGGCGGCTGAGGGGGCTGCACGGCACACCCTCAAACCCCACTCGCCACCGATGCAAAAAAACCTTCCGGGCTCCCCACCTCCACCAGCCGCTTCCTCTCGATCAGCCAGAACCGGTTGCCTACCGCCCGCACGAAACTGCGGTCGTGCGATACCAGCAGGCAGCTGGCTTCGTGCGCCATCAGCTCGCTCTCCAGTGCTTCCTGTCCCTCGATGTCGAGGTGGTTGGTCGGCTCGTCGAGCAGGGTGAAGTTCGGTTCGGTCAGCCTCAGCACCAGCATGCCGAGCCGCGCCTTCTGGCCGCCGGAAAGCTGGCCGATCGGTTTTGCCTGCATGTCGATCGTCATGCCGGCACCGGCAAGCAGCGCGCGTGCCCGCTGATCGCCGACATCGAAGCGGCGGATAATCGTGCCGATCGGCGTGTCGGTGTCGGCAAGATCGGCAAGCGCCTGGTCGCCATAGCCGAGAACCAGCGACGGCGTCGCCTTGATGCTATCGCGCGCGGTCTCCGGTCTTTCGATCGCCTGCTTCAGCATCAAGACCAGCCGCGACTTGCCGGCGCCGTTCAGGCCGAGCAGCACGATCCGGTCGCCCTGGCAGATGAATTGCCGGCCGGTCTTGAACAGCAGCGTTCCATCCGGCGTCGTCACCGCCGCATCCTCCAGCGTCACCAGCACCTTGGCATGCGTGCCGCGGTTGGTAAGCCGGATGGCGCCGGCCGAGCGCTCGAGATGCGCCGGTTTTGCTGCATCCTCCAGCTTCTCCGCCCGCTGTTTCAACTGCTTGGTCTTGACGACGAGCAGGTCGCTGCCGGAGTTGATGCCGATATTGTTGAGCTTGGCCGCCTGCCTGCGCAATTGCTCCGCCACCTTGATGTCACGCTCATAACGCCGGGCTTCGGATGCGTCGGCCTCGTCGAGGGCGGCGCGGGCCCGGGTATAGGGCAGGGCGAAGACCGGCGATTGCTCCGGCCGCAGGAATAGCGTCCGGTTGGTCGTCGCATCGAGGAAGGCGCGATCGTGGCTGGAGAGGATAACCGGCACGTCGCGGGGGAGCGCATTCAGCCAGCCCTCCAGCTGCGCGATCTTTTCGAGGTCGAGATGGTTGGTCGGCTCGTCGAGCAGCAGCACGTCGGGTTCGCTGACCCAGCTGTGGGCAAGCATGGCAAGCCGCTGCCAGCCGCCGCTCAACTGCTTCAGCGGCCGCCGGCGCATGACCTCCGGCACCTCGAGCGATTCCAGCACCACGTCGACGCGCCAGCTTTCGCTTTCGGCCTGATCGGCAGGCAGCGCCTGCAGCACCGCATCGTAAAACGGCGTATCGAACATTGCGGGCGGCACATTCTGCGCGACATGGCCGATAGTCAGCCCTCGCGCTTTGGTGATCTCGCCCTCGCTTGGTTCGAGCGCGCCGGTGATACAGGCAAGCAGCGTCGATTTTCCCCGCCCATTGGCGGCGACAAGGCCGATGCGGTCGCCGGAATTGACGACGAGATTGAGTTTGGAAAACAACAAATTGCCCAGCGTCACGCCGAGATTGCGGATAGCGATGAGTGTCATGATCGTTCTCTGGTCCTGATCGGGTATCGCGCGCGACCCGGGGCGTTCAACCATCACGGGATTGCGGGAAATTGGCCCGGGAAATTACAGGAATGCGCGCTCGAACCTTAGGATACGGCGCCGCATTGGCCACGAAGGGCAGACCACGAGGAGATGTCGAGAAACGGTCTCTGGTCAGCCCTGCAAACGCATTTGCAGGGCGTTGACGGGACCACGCTGGCGATTAAACCGAAAATAATATTGCATTACGTGATCCTCCTTTCTCGAACGGTTGCAGGATTGAAATAACATCGCCCGCAGAAAGAGGCAAGAGAACCGCAGCAGCCGGGATTTCCGGTGGCGCTGGCGGCGTCGGTGATCGACGCCAACGCGAGCCTCATCCTGAGGTGCCCCGCAGGGGCCTCGAAGGACGAGGCGGGTGCACTGGCGGTTGTGGACACAAGGAGCAGCGGCGAGCGCGTCCTTCGAGGCTTCGGCCTTCGGCCTGCGTGGCTGTCTCTCTGCGACTACCCCACCAGATCACCGCCCGCCAGCTCCAGCCGCCGTTCTACCCCGATGCTCTCGAGAAACGTTTCGTCATGGCTGACGACCAGCAGGGCGCCGTCATAGGCGCGCAGTCCGGCTTCGACCGCTGATATCGAGTCGGTGTCGAGATGGTTGGTCGGCTCGTCGAGGATCAGCAGCGGCGGCGGTGCTGAACCGAGAACGCAGGCAAGGCCGGCGCGCAGCAATTGCCCGCCGCTGAGCGTCGAAACGGCCTGCAGCGCCGCATCGGCCCGGAACATGAAGCGGGCAAGGGCGGCCCGGCAGGTGTTTTCATCGGAATGCGGATTGATCCGGCGGAAATTATCGCGGATCGAGGCTGAGGGATCGAGAAGGCTGACCTTCTGATCGAGCATCGCAAAGTCGGTCAGCACGGTGACCGTGCCGGCCCAGGGCTTGAGTTCGCCGGTGATAAGCGAAAGCAGCGTCGTCTTGCCCGAGCCGTTGCGGCCGGTGACGGCGATCCGTTCAGGCCCCGTCACATCGAAGGAGAGATCGCGGATGACGGGGTCGCCCGGCCGATAGCCGGATGTCACACGATCCACCCTCAGCACCATCTTGCCGGCCGCCAGTCCGGTCGGCGGCAGGGTCACCGACAGGGGCTGCAGGATCTCGATTTTCTCGCGCGCAGCCTTTCCCTCGTCCAGCGCTTGGGCGCGCCGGCGCTCGGCAAGGCGGACATTGTCGCCACCCGTCGTTTCGCTGCGCTCCTTCATGCCGCCGAGCATAATGCGCGGGATGCCGCCCTTGGCGGCCATTTTCCGCCCCGTGCTGTCCCGATGCGCCTGACGTTCCACCGTCGCCTGCGCCTTCCTCGCGACCTCGGCCATGCGTTTCTCGGCATCGGCGAGATCGTGCTCCGCCGCCGCAAGCTCCAGCGCTTTGCGCTGGCGATAATGGCTCCAATTGCCGCCGTAGCGCGTGGCACTAAGCGATGTCAGTTCGACGATCGCATCGACGCTTTCAAGCAGTTCCCGGTCATGGCTGACGATGATCGCGCCGGCCCGCAAGCTCGAAATCAGCGCGATCACCGCCTCGCGGCCATCGCGATCGAGATTGTTTGTCGGCTCGTCGAGCAGCAGAAAATCCGGTTCGGTGAAAACAAGCGCGGCAAGCCCGGCCCGCGTGCGCTGCCCGCCGGAAAGCGCGGCAAGCAACGTCTGCGGTGGCGCGTCGAGCCCGGTGCGATTGAGTGCTGCGGCAATGCGCGCTGGGAGCATCCAGTCCGCCGATACAAGCTCGTCGGCCGTTGCCTCACCGGCTTCGGCGCGCTGGAGAACGCCAAGCGCATCCGTCACGCCGAAGAGATCGGCTATGGATTCATCGGCCGCCACCTGCACGCTTTGGCGCAGGATGCCGAGGCTGCCGCCGACCGATACGGTTCCCGAATGCGGCTTGATCTCACCGGAGACGAGCTTTAGCAGCGTCGTCTTGCCGACGCCGTTGCGCCCGACGAGACCGATGCGCTCCGCCCCGAAACTTAGATCGAGATCGGAAAAAAGCGGCCGCCCGTCAGGCGCGGACCATGAGACTTGGGAGAGGGTGATTGATGCAGGCATGGATATGGATTTCTCCGTTGGCAAGGCGAACTGGCGTTGCGATCGGGTTGAAATCCATTGCGGCACACATCCTGTTGAAATGGTCGATGGCAGGTAATCTAGGGAATAAACGCTTCCGAATCAAGGCGGGAACGATCTTGCCTCCCTGCTGGCGGGCGTCCGAAGGACGGGTCGAGACCCGTGGCTCGACCCCGGTCGGTGCCGGCAGGTGGATGAGGGCCATGTCGCCCGCGAAAACCCTACCGCTTCAGGCTCCCCAATATCCCGCGCACCAGCGCCCGGCCGACTTGCGTCGCCACCGTGCGGGCCACGCTCTTCATTGCCGCTTCCACCACCGTTTCGCGTTGGTAACCGGAGGCTCGGCCGCGCGATTGGCCGCGGTCCTTGTCGTCGTCATTGCTGCCGCCGAAGCCCGGCAAGGTCCAGCCGGAGGTGGTGGTGCCCGGCTGCTCATGGGCGGCGTCGTCTTGCGCCCGCTTGGCGGCATCGGCATCGGCCGCTTTCCTGGCGCGCGCGGCCAGTAGCTCGAAGGCGGATTCGCGATCGATGTCCTCGTCATAGACGCCAAGGACCGGGCTCCGGTCCATGATCTGCTGGCGCTCGGCATCCGTTACCGGCCCGACGCGGCCGGATGGCGGGCGGATCAGCGTGCGCTCGACGATCGAGGGGGCGCCCTTGGCCTCCAGCGTCGAGACCAGCGCCTCGCCGGTGCCGAGATTGGTGATGACGGTGGCGCAATCGAAGGCCGGGTTGGGGCGGAAGGTATCGGCCGCCGTTCTCACCGCCTTCTGCTCGCGCGGCGAATAGGCGCGCAACGCATGCTGGGCGCGGTTGCCGAGCTGGGCGAGCACCGTTTCCGGCACGTCGAGCGGGTTCTGCGTCACGAAGTAAACGCCGACGCCCTTGGAGCGGATCAGCCGCACCACCTGCTCGACCCGTTCGGTCAGCACCTTCGGCGCGTCGTTGAAGAGCAGATGCGCCTCGTCGAAAAAGAAGACCAGCTTCGGCTTGTCCGGGTCGCCGACTTCGGGCAGTTCCTCGAACAATTCCGATAGCAGCCAGAGCAGGAAGGTGGCGTAGAGTCGCGGGTTCATCATCAGCTTGTCGGCGGCCAGCACGGAGATCTGGCCGTAGCCGTTATTGCTGGTGCGCATGATGTCGGAGATCTTCAGCGCCGGTTCGCCGAAAAAATGCTCGGCGCCCTGCTGTTCGAGAACGAGCAGCGCCCGCTGGATCGAGCCGACCGAGGCCTTGGAGATCAGCCCGTACTGATTGGAAAGCTCGGTGGCATTCTCGCCCATATAATTCAGCAGCGAGGTGAAATCCTTGAGGTCGAGCAGCGGCAACCCGCCCTGGTCGGCGATCTTGAAGGCGATGTTGATGACGCCTTCCTGCGGTTCGGAAGCATCCATCAGCCGGGCGAGCAGCAGTGGCCCCATCTCGGCGATCGTGGTGCGCACCCGGTGGCCCTTCTCACCGAACAGATCCCAGAAAATCACCGGAAACTGATCGAATTCATAGTCGGTGAAGCCGATCTGCTCGGCCCGCTTGGTGAGGAAATCCTTGGGCTCGCCCTTGGCGGCAATGCCGGAAAGGTCGCCCTTGATATCGGCGGCGAAGACCGGCACGCCGGCCCGCGAGAAGCCCTCGGCCAGCACCTGCAGCGTCACCGTCTTGCCGGTACCGGTGGCGCCGGTGACGAGGCCGTGGCGGTTGCCGAACTTCAAGTCGAGATATTCCGGCTTGTTGATGCTGTCGTCGGGATTGCGGCTCGCGCCGATGAAAATCTTGCCATCCTCGATCATCCGCAAATGCTCCCTTCGGCTATGCCGGTCTTTGTTGAGAAGGCTGGCTCCTGCCGCCTTCATCGAACCATCGTTTCCCTGTTATAAGCAGGCTGGCGGATGCGGACAACTGTTTGCATCGAAAGCAAAACTGGACAATGTGCCGCCGTGCGCGCCCGGCTTGAGTTGCGCTCGAATCTCGAATAACGTTGACGTTAACGTCAAAATAACAGGAGGCTGACGATGAATGAAATTGTGACCCAGATCGCCGATCGTGTGGGCATTGCGCCTGATCTGGCCGAAAAGGCGCTCGGCATGATGCTCGGCTTCCTGCAACGCGAGGCCGCTGATGGCCCTGTCGCCCGGATGATCGAAGCAATCCCCGGCGGCGCCGATCTCGTCGCCCAGTACAATGGCGCAAGTGCTGGCGGTGGCGGTCTGCTCGGCGGGCTGATGAGCTCGCTCGGCGGCGGCGGCATCATGGGTCTCGGCCAGCAGCTGATGGGCGAAGGCCTCGGCATGGGCGAGATCACCTCGCTCGCCAAGGAAACCATCGCCATCGCCAAGCAATATGCCGGCGAAGAGGTGGTCGACGAAGTCGTTGCCTCCGTCCCGGGCCTCAGCCAGTTCGTCTGAGACGAGAGATCGGCAGGAGCCTCGCTTCGTTGCGGGGCTCATTGCTCTCGTGCCGGAAAAACCGGGGTGAACAGCAACGTTGCCTCTCGAATGGAAGGAGAGCCGGATGACCGTCTGGCGCCCGTCGCAGCAGATCAGGGTGAAGGTGATCGGCCTCGCCTGGCGGGAAGACCGGTTGCTCGCCGCGGAGGTCGAGGAAGATAGCGGCCGCATCAAGGGTGTTCGCCCGCTCGGCGGCGCGATCGAATTCGGCGAAAGCCGCGAAGAAGCGCTGCACCGCGAATTTAGCGAGGAACTTGAGACGGCGATCCGCATCGTCGGTCCCTGGCTCCTGCTTGAAAACATCTACGAGCATCATGGCGAGACCGGTCACGAATTCATCTTCGCCGCCGAAATCGAACTGGCGGATGCATCGCTCTATGAGCGCGACGAAATCCGCTATTCCGAACTTGACGAGACGGCGGCGACGGCGCGCTGGTTCGGCCGCGATACACTGCGTGACGCAGGCATCGATCTCTATCCGACAGGCCTCGACAGACTGCTGTCACGCTGGCGCGATTGAGCTGGAAACACCGCCGGTGCAAGGCTCCCATACAGCGCGCCAAACTTTGATCGTCAGTGACGGTAACGAAGGAACAACGAGGTCGTATTCGCTGTTCTATCAGCATCGCTGAAATCAGAAGGAATAGCATCATGCGCAGGTTTATTGCAGCAACGACGATCGCTCTCCTCAGCCTCTCCGCCCCGGGTCTTGCCCAGTCGAACATGGGCATGGACGCCAGCGGCCGGATCGACGGCACGCCGCCGCTCGGCACCGCGCCGGGCGTCGAAACACAAAGCGGACTGATCATCCCGCTCGACTCGATGGAAACCGGCAGCATTAACGACAATGGAACGTCGAGCGGTCGCGTCGACTGGGCGCGCTGCCCGCCGCGCAAGACCCGTGGAGCGCTTGCGACCGAAGGCGGCAACAGCGGCGCTTCCACCAGCGCCGCCTGCCGTGACAACGAATAGAGAAATTCCAGCAAAAGTGTGAAGCGGTTTTGCGTTCGGAATTGCGTAAAACAAAGAGCTAAAGCGCGTCGCATGAATCACGTTAACTGCGACGCGCTTTAGCGTTGGGGAAGGGCGCTATTTACCGTCCTTCTTGTCATGGTTCAGGATGACACCGAGTTCATGCCACCGCCGCCCGTCACGCTGGATAAGCTGGTCGGCGCAGGCCGGTCCCATGCTGCCCGGCGCGTAGGCCTCGGGCACGCTCTCATCCGTCTCCCAGATGTCGAGGAAGGGCTGCACCGCCGCCCAGCCGGCCTCGATGCCGTCGGCGCGCTGAAACAGCGTCTGGTCGCCGATGAAGAGATCGTAGAGCAGCGATTCATAGCCGGTGGTCTTGCCGATATCGAACTTGTCGGCATAGCGGAAGTCGAGAGAGACCGGCGTCGTATCGACCGAAAGCCCCGGCGACTTGATCGAGATTTCCATGCTCATGCCCTCGTCCGGCTGCACCTGGATCACCAGCCGGTTCCGCGGCAGGCGGCTCTGGACGTCGGTCTCGCGAAACTGCGCGAAGGGCACCGGCTGGAAGGTGATGACGATCTCGGTGTCGCGCGCCGTCAGCGCCTTGCCGGTCCTGAGGTAGAAGGGCACACCCGCCCAGCGCCAGGTATCGGCATAGAGCTTCAGCGCCACATAGGTCTCGGTCCGGCTGTCGGGCGAAACGTCCTTGCTATCGCGATAGGCCGGAAGCGCAGCACCGTTGAGCGGGCCGGCGGCATAGGCGCCGCGAACGCCATGTGTCTTTGCCTCCTCGGGCGTATAGATGCGCAGCGCCTTCAACACCTTGCTCTTCTCGTTGCGGATCGCTTCGGCATCGAAGCTGTTCGGCGGTTCCATGGCGATCATCGCCAGGAGCTGGAACAGATGGTTCGGCACCATGTCGCGCAGCGCGCCGGTCGCATCGTAGAATTTGCCGCGGCTGCCGACATCGACGATCTCGGCGGCAGTGATCTGCACATGGTCGATGTAGCGGCTGTTCCACAAAGACTCGATCATCATATTGGCAAAACGCGCCGTCATCAGGTTCTGCACCGTCTCCTTGCCGAGGAAATGGTCGAGCCGGTAGACTTGGCTTTCCGCGATCTGGGCGAGGATTTGCGCATTGAGCGCCTTGGCGGAGGCGAGATCGGTACCGAATGGCTTTTCGATGGCGACGCGACGGAAGGTGCCGTCCTTTTCATCGGTCAGGCCATGGGCGGCGAGCTTTTCGACGATCGAGCCGAAAAAGGATGGCGGCACCGCCAGATAGAAGGCGGCATTGGCATCCGGCCCCAGCCGCTTGCCGATCTCGGTGAAAATTTCGACCTTGGTGAAATCGCCCGCCATATAGGAAATGCGCCGGCGCAGGCTTTGCCAGGCCTCGTCTTTCACCGTCGGCTGTTCGCCACTGAGATGATTGAGAAATTCGTCGAGCCGCCCGCGCAGAAACGCGTCGTCGCCCGGTTCGATGCCGACGCCGAGAATATGAAGATCGTCGCCGACGAGGCGCTCACGCGTCAGGTTGATGATCGCCGGCACCAGCAGGCGGCGCGTCAGGTCTCCCGTGGCGCCGAAGATGACGAGGGTGACCGGCGGGGTAGGGGCAGCGTTCATGTGTGTCATCTCCTGAGATTTTCCGGCCGACTATAATCCGCATCGGTTTCGCCGCAACATATGCGGGCGGGGATAACAGGCATTTGACATTATCTGAGGCGGCCTGGGTGCCGAGGCTCCTCATTCGGCTGCATGAAGACCCATGAAGACCCCACAAGAGGGAGGGACTAAGCTGTGGTCCCTGGCGGTGACCAAAACGAGAAGTCTTGCTGGCTGTTACCGTTCTGCGGATTGCTGCGATGGAGGTTATGTGAAGCGGTGCGGCATTTCAGCCCTTCCCCCTTGTGGGGAGGGGTCTGGGCTGCGGTCAGAACCGGAGAGCAGTGATTAGCCTCCGGTTATCCCTTCACCGCCACCATGAAAATCCGCGGAAACCGCAGCAGCACCCGCCCATCCGACATCTTCGGATAGGCCTTTTCCACCCGCGCGAGATAATCCGTCAGGAAGGCCTGGCGATGCTTTTCGCCGGCATGGGTGAGATAGGGCATCAGCCCGGTGCCCTTCACCCATTCGACGATCGCCGCGCCATCCGCCATCGGATGATTGTAGATGGTGTGCCAGATATCGACGCGCGCGGCTTTGGCGATCAGCCTGGAATAATAGGCCGAAGGCGGGGCCAACGCCTGGCGGCGCACGCTCTTTTCCTCGAAGGCGGCCTTCCAGGCCCCCGCATGCGCCGTCTCCTCCATCATCAGATGCGAGGGTTCGCCAAGATTGTCGGGCATCTGCACCGCCAGCACGCCGCCTGCGGAAAGCCCGTCCATCAGCCGGTCGAAAATATCGAGATGATCGGGTAGCCATTGGAAGACCGCATTGGCAAACAGCAGGTCGGCCGGCTCCGTCGGCTGCCAGCTGCCGAGATCGGCTTCGACGAAGGCCGTGCCTGGAAGCCGCTTGCGGGCCGCCTCCAGCATGTTCATGTCGCTATCGAGACCGGAGACGCCGTCGGCCCCATAGCGCTCGATGATCAGTTCTGTCGAATTGCCCGGCCCGCAACCGAGGTCGACAGCGCGGCGAAGGCTTTGCAAAGGCACCTGCGCCAGAAGATCGCGCGCCGGTCGTGTGCGCTCATCCTCGAATTTCACATATTGATGGGCGGACCATGCCATGGGCGGTACCTCCTGATGTTGTGGCCGTCGAGCTTGACGATCTTATAGGCGATGCAAGCGCCCGCCGACCTTCACTCCGCAGACACAAGTATTTTGTCCACGCGCCTTCCGTCGAGATCGACGACTTCGAAGCGCCATCCGCCTCTCGTGAAGCTCTCACCCAGCTCCGGCAGATGTTTCAACTCTTCCAACACCAGGCCAGCCACGGTCTGATATTCGAGATCGTCATCGAGCTTGAGATTCAAGAACTCGGCGAATTCGTCGATCGGCGTCCAGCCGGACACCAGGTACGAACCGTCGTCTCGACGAGCGATGGCCTGCTCGTCGATAGGTCCCTCCTGGAGCGCCCCCATGATCGCTTCCAAAATGTCACCCGACGAGACAATCCCCTCGAAATGGCCGTACTCGTCAAAAACCAGCACCATGTGGACTGGCGATTTCCTGATGGCTTCAATCACATTGATCGCCGTTGAAAGGTCTGAAACCACCGGGACGTCTTGCGTCAGAGCCTTGATATCGGCAGTGCCGTGTTCCGACATCGAGTCGTAAAAGTCCTTGACCGGAAGGATGCCGATCACCTCGTCCGAACTGCCTTTCCGAACCGGCAGCCGAGACCGTTTCGTCCGGTGCAACTGAGTTCGAATTTCATCAAGGCTGTCGTCGATATCGATAATTTCGACGTCTCGTCGCGGCGTCATAAGCGCTCGGGCGGTGCGGTCCGCCAGGCGCATAACGCCGGATATCATCGCGGACTCTTCGCTTTCGATAACGCCGGCCGACTGCGCCTCGGCCAGAACAGTTTTGATCTCTTCGTCAGAGACGTTATCGCCACCTTTTCCGGCTTGGCCCAAGAGCTTGAGCACAAGATTTCCGGAGGCGTTCAGAAGCCACACGAGCGGCAGCGCGATTTTTGAAAGCACCGCCATAGCCGGTGCGACCTTCGCTGCAACGGCTTCGGGTTCTCGCAACGCGATCTGCTTTGGAACAAGTTCGCCGACAATCAAAGAAAGATAGGTGATTGCCACGACGACTGAACCGACGCCAATCGCGTCGGCGACCGTCGATGACATTCCCTGTGTCTCCAGCCATCCGGTCAAGCGGCTGCCGAGCGTGGCCCCTGAGAAGGCGCCCGAGAGAACACCGACCAGTGTGATGCCAATCTGAACCGTAGAGAGAAAACGACCGGGGTTTTCGGCAAGTTTGATTGCTTGCGCTGCACCCTTGCTCCCATGGTCAGAGAGAACCTTGAGGCGGGCTGTTCGAGAAGACACAACAGCCAACTCCGACATGGCGAGCACACCATTGACGATGGTGAGAAACGCCACAATTCCAATTTCCAGAAACACAGGGACCCTATTCGTTGAGGTTTCAATGCCGCATCGACAAGGCGACGCAGCGAGGTGTTCGACGAGGCGCTACATACGCGTCGCCCATCGTCATTCCGTCGTCGTATTACATCAGTGTCGCTTCCATCGGTCCTCAGAATTCCGTGAGGCGGCAAGCCCGACCCGGGTGGAAGGGTCGGAAATGCGGTCGAAAAACATCCGTGATTCGGCAAGAGCCGGCTATGCGGCGGCGCGTCGTTCGCAATGATCTGGAAGCAGGCCGCTCTCTGCGGGATGTACCCTGGGCGGGGCGGACACGAAGCCGCCTACAGTGGTCGCCAGCTTCCTCGGCCGGAAGATCTCGGCTGGAACGGGCGGAACTTGTACTGGATGGGTCGCTGTCAGGCATGTCGCAATTTTGGCGGTGAAACGGTGCCGGCGCAAGAGGCACCGGGCAAAAATCCTCATAGCCTACTGATGTGACAGTTTTGAAAACGGCGGCAGTACCGCGTTCTGATTGAAGGTTTTAAAAGTATTGTTCGTGTTTCCGCATGATGCCGAAAGCCGCTCGAAGCGGCCCGGCATCACGCGCTCGCGCCATCAAGCCGCCAGAATGGTGATCCCGTAAGCATTGGCCGCCGCGGTCATGCGGGCGATGGTCTCAGGCGAGGGGGCTTTCAGCGGCTCGGTCGTGCCTTCCGCTTCGATGAATTCGGCCATGTCGCGATCGACGATCGCGGAAAAGACAGCCGGGGCTGTCCCGCGGTTGGAATAGCCGTGCACCATGAAGGGCGGAATGGTGACGATATCGCCCGCGCCGGCCTCGATCTCTTCGGGGCCGTTGTCGGTGAGCCGCCAGATCGTCAAACGTCCCGCGAGGATGCGAAACACTTCCGGGCTCGCATGCGCGTGTTTCGGGGTGCGGCTGCCGGGCGGCACGGTGACGTCGAAGATGTTGAGCCAGGTTCCGCGGATACGGACCTGTCGCTCGATCCGGTCGCCGAGGACGAAAAAGCGCTTCGCGCCTTCGCCGGCAGGCATTGTCACAAATGAGTTGGACATCATGTCCCTTTCTTTTTTCGGGCTTTTCTCCCGGGGCTTTTTCTTGCGGGCGCAGCCGTTAGACCTTTGCACCGCCTTTGACAACAGCCTTGTTACCGAAGGCACCGTCGCCACATAGCTCGGGCATGGGACATGCCTCACGAAGCTGAGAGGCTGATATCGGTGCGACGGATCTATTTCGCAAGGTCCGCCAGCGCTGTGCCAGCCGTGCGGAAATGACAGGGCTGCGGCGTTTCGAAAGGCTCCGCGCCTGTAATACCGCCGACACAGAAGGGGCGCATAGAACGCGGCGGCTGTTCCGGCCGTCCCTTCACGCCGTCACGGCGTCATCGATGGAGCGCATCCATGTCTTCTCTTCCCGTCGTCGGCGCCGCCATGACGCTCGTTGAGCTCGAGCTTCACCGAAGCTGGCTCTTCGAAAAGTCCCGCGATCTCGAATTGCAGAGTTTCGTCGATGCCGAGGTTCTGAACGGCGACTGGGCGCCGCTCGCTGCGCGCGCCCGCAGGCTTCTCGACGGCCATACCGGCCGCCTCGGCATTCACGGCCCGTTCTGGGGTTTTACCATCGCCTCGGAAGATCCGGATATCCGCGCTGTCGTCACCCGGCGGCTGCTGCAGGGCCTCGACGTCTGCGCCGCCATCGGCGCGACGCAGATGGTCGTCCACAGCCCTTACACCTCGTGGTCTTACAACAATCTCGACAACAATGACGGTGCCCGAGGGGATCTGGTCGAGCGCGTGCATCTGACGCTGCGTGACGCCGTCAGACGCGCCGAGGATATCGGCTGCACCATGGTCATCGAAAACATCGAGGACAAGGATCCCAGCATCCGCGTGGCGCTGGCCGAAAGCTTCAATTCGCCCGCCGTCGCCGTCTCGATCGATACCGGCCACGCCCATTATGCCCATGGTTATACCGGCGCGCCGCCTGTGGATTATTACGTCAAGGCCGCCGGCAACCGCCTGCAGCATGTCCATCTGCAGGATGCCGACGGCTATGCCGACCGCCACTGGAGCCTCGGTGAAGGCTCGATCCACTGGCACGCCGTCTTCGCAGCCCTCGCCAAGCTCGAAAGCAATCCGCGCCTGATCATCGAGATCAAGGACAAGTTGAAGATCCCGGCTTCCGCGGCCTATCTCGCCTCGATCGGCTTGGCCGAATAGGGTTCGTTGTCCGCCCATTCCCTCTTCTCCCCAGCGGGGAGAGCGACTGTCTTATTTGTCAAGCGTTTTGCCATGGTCGTCCGTCCCTGATGATGGCATTGAGGATGGTGAGCAGCTTGCGCATAGTTGCGACGGTTGCGACGATCTTGGGCTTGCCGG